>NZ_JBLWTZ010000007.1:0-107088 GCF_048269885.1 Tenacibaculum sp.
TAGGGGATACTAACAAATATCCAAAGGAAAGTATTCTTGAATATTTGGATGAATTAATAGAGATAGCTAATAAATCTAGAATAAGTGGTTTTAAATTAAAACCTATGTTAAGAAAGTATTTAGGAGAAGATATTGGGGTTCATCCTTATACAAGAAAAAAAGCAGAGTTTAATTCGGTTAAATATTTGAATAAAAAACAAAGAGAAGTATTGGAGGTTAGGATAGAAAATGGAAAAGTTTTTAATTCTAAAGGTGAGCTTTTTGATTCAGCAGGCTCTGCGAACCATTATAATAATGGTAAGGCCATTTTTGTGATGGATGAGCATGGTAAAATTTATGCGTCTACGGACTATTGGGTTGGAGAGTTTCATCATTCAAGCTTTTTGGGAGGAGAACCAGTAGCTATGGCCGGTGAATTAAATGTTATTAGCGGTTTTCTTGTAGGTTTTAGTAATTCTACTGGGCACTATCAAGCTAAACAAAGGCATATTAATCAATTTTTAGAGTATTTGAAAACAAAAGGGGTTAATATAGATGTTTTAGAGAAAGATATAATTTAATAAAATAATATAATATGAAGGATATAAATTTACTAATGGTTCCAATGTGGCCACTATACAATGTAAGTAGTGTTGATGATATGATTTTTGATGGTAACTTATCTAAATATTTAAAAAGAGGTTACGATTTAAGTAAAAGAAAACTTATTTTCAATGTTTTAGAATGGGCTCAAGATAATTCTGAGTACAATTTTAAAGAAGTGATGGATAACTCCCCGAATCCTAGAGAAATTAGGTTTTCAAACAAGGAGATTTTCAATCATTTGATGAACTTTAAAAAATTTATGGAAAATGAAGAATATGGTTTGTTGACAGATGATAGACCTACAAATTATCCTTGGGAAAAATAATTAGAAGTCAAAATGTTAAAAACCGCCTAAAATTTTAGGCGGTTTTTTTATGTAAAAAATTATAGGGAATTTTCAAGAATATCTCTAAGTTAAAACATAATGCAAAATATTTGTAATTTGTTTTGTTTTTAATTGTAATATGTTTTATATTTGTCTTGCTTTTCTAACAGTTCATTGTTATTTATTAATCTTTAATGTAAGCAGAAACGAAAAAAAGTTATGATTAACCCCTTTCAGGTCTAGAAAAAAGAAAAAGAATCAACAACTTACAAGTTTTGTCTGCAAGCGCTTTAAAAAATTAAACATTTGTATGAATAATTTAATATCAGTAGCGTTATCGCAATACGGAGTCAAAGAGGTGAAAGGCTCAAAAGATCATCCTCAAATTATAAACTATTTTACTTCATTAGGTTTTGATGGAGGAAAATTTAAAGATGAAACCGCTTGGTGTAGTGCCTTTGCAAATTGGGTAGCCAAAAAAGCAGGTTATGAACACACAAACCAGCTAACAGCGCGCAGTTGGTTGTCGGTAGGAGATTCTACTACAAATCCAGAACCAGGAGATGTGGTAGTTTTATGGAGAGAAAACCCTAATAGCTGGAAAGGACATGTTGGGTTCTTAATTAAAGAAACCAAACGATATGTATATCTATTAGGAGGTAATCAAGGAAATAGTGTAAGTATTAAAGCATATCCTAAAAACAGGGTATTAGACTTTAGAAAACTAAAAAAGAATGGATAAATTTTCGCATTTCATTTTTTGGTTGCTTGCTTTATTGTCGCCTTTAAATGGAGTGTTAACTACCATGATGTTACTAATCGTAGTTGATTTTATTACAGGAGCCTATGCCTCTTTAAAATTACAAATACCTATAAAAAGCGAACGAATTGGACATACCATTTCTAAGTTTGTTATTTATAACTTGGTAATAATATCAGCTTATTTTTTAGAAAAACACATTGTAAATGAAGTTCCTTTTTTAAAAATAATAGCAGGATTTATAGCTATTACCGAAACTAAGTCAATTTTAGAAAACTACAACAAAATTTATGGAGTAAACCCCTTTAAAGCATTGCACAGTTTGTTAAAACAAGCGGGTATGCAAAGTACCTTAGAGCAAACAACCGAAAAACAAAAAAACAACGACAAAGAAAAAGTTTAGTCGCTAACACTCTTTTTAGCGACTCTTTTTTATCAAAAACAATTTAAAAACGATAAAAAAGAACAAAAATGAAACAAAACAAAGAAACCTTAAAGCAATTTTTTGAAACAGGCGATAAACCTACTCAAGAGCAGTATTCCGATTTAATTGATAGCTATATCGACGCCAAACAACCCGAAGGAGAAGCGAATCGCAGATTTGTCATTGATGAAACAGGAGAGGTAAGTGTGGCTTCTGAACAGCAAGTGCCAACTTACCAAGCAGGAACTAATATTATGATTGATGGAACAGATCCTTTACAACCAGTGATTAATGCAGCTCCTAGAGTTAATATTACTGAAGGTGTATTTACACCTAGTTTTTTTGCTACAGGATCTTCGTTTTCAGTACAACAAGTAAAAGGTGAGTATTATACTATTGGAGATCGTGTTTTTGTTGATATAAGACTATCAGGTGTAACATCCGATGGGCAAGCTACTTATGAAGAGGTATATATAACTTTAAATGGTATAGGGTTTCCAGTAGGTGTGGGAGCTTCTGGGATAGTTTATAATATAGATACTTATGAAAATTACGGATGTTTTATTCAGCCAGTTTTTGCAAGAGTAAAATTAAAAGATAAAGTCTGGAATAATGAAACGTTGTATATAAGTTTCTCATATACATCAAGACAAACAGAGGGTTAGAAGTAAAAAAATAGAAATTAATATTTAAAATAAAAACAAAGTCTAGCCACTAACAAAAACAGTTTTTAGCGGCTCTTTTTTATCAAAAAAAATTAAAAACGATAAAAAAGAACAAAAATGAAACAAAACAAAGAAACCTTAAAGCAATTTTTTGAAACAGGCGATAAGCCAACACAACAACAATATGCCGATTTAATTGATACAATGAATACTCCTTTATTAGGTGAAATTAAAGTTGTAGGGTTTAGTATGGTACCAAAAGGTTGGGCAAAATGTGATGGGCAATTACTCAAAATAGAAGAGTACCAAGAGTTGTTTAATTTGATAGGGATTATTTATGGAGGAGATGGGGTATCAACTTTTGCTTTACCAGACCTAAGGGGAAGAATACCATTGGGAGAAGGAAGTAATTTAGAATTATCAAGCTATTTATTAGGTCAAAAAGGAGGAGAAGAAAAAAATATTTTAACAGAAGAAGAATTACCTCGACATAATCATTCAGCTTCAGGAACTTTAAAGGCGTCTAATACAGATGGTACAACAAATAATCCAGAAGGTAATTCTTTAGCTATAGGAAAAGTAACATTAGATAGGACAAACACCGTAGAAGCAAATAATTTTACTACTTCTACTGCTAATATTGAAATGGCTGAAAATGATATTGTTGTAAATGTTGATGAAAGAGGAGATGGAAAACCATTTTCAAATTTACAACCTTATTTAGCAATTAACTATATTATTGCTCTAGAAGGGAGAGTCCCTATAATTAATGTATAAATTTAAAAAAAAACAAAAGTTTAGCCCCTAACAAAAATAGTTTTTAGCGGCTCTTTTTTATCAAAACCAATTTAAAAACGATAAAAAAGAACAAAAATGAAACAAAACAAAGAAACCTTAAGGCAATTTTTTGAAACAGGCGACAAGCCTACACAACAACAATATGCCGATTTAATTGATAGTTATATCGACGCCAAACAACCGGAAGGAGAAGCGAATCGCAGATTTGTCATTGATGAAACAGGAGAGGTAAGTGTTGCTACTGAGCAACCAATACCTGAATATACCTTATCACCAATTTCTGGAACCAATATGGTTGATTTATTAAAAGACGGAGTAAGCGTTTCACAAATTGACTTAACACCGTATTTAGATAATACAAACTTAGCGCGACTGGTTTCAGGAACAGTTGATGCTAATGGATTAGCAACCTTTACACGAGATGATAACTCTACTTTTACAGTAGATTTGAGTAATTTGAAAGATAACCCAAATTTACAAATGGTTACGGATAATGGTAAAGTTACCACGCACGATATTGTGGTTACGAAACCAGATTCTGGAAATATTGCTTTTACGGCAGATTCACCAAATAAGAAAGCATTTATTTTACCACAAAGTCTAGATATTTTAGATCAGGAAAACAAAATATTAACATCTTATAAAGAAAGTTCATTAAAAATAGCCACAAGCACAAACACCAAAGCATTTGTATTGAAATACCCTTCAGATGAGGTAATTAATGGAGGTACAGGATTTAAAGTGCTAAATTTTCCTCATAAATCAGGAACTGTAGCCGTGGCAGAAGAGATTCCGCAGTATCAGGCAGGAACAAATATCACCATTGATAACACAGATCCATTACAACCCATAATTAATGCTACTGGAGGTAGCGGAGGAGCTACCGATTTATCATACGATACAGCCACTAGAACGGTAGCCTCTAGTACAGGAACAGATGCAGTAATTCCTCTAGCCAATGCCACCAATGCAGGTTTACAAAAAGCGAATTTTTATGAGGAGGGTGCTTTTATTCCTACATTGGTAGATACTGGTAGTGGAGCTACATATTCAGCAACTGGAGTTTTAGGTTCATATGCTAGAATTGGTAATTCAGTCACAATACAAATACGATTTACTTCAATAAGTACTGTAGGAACTCCCTCTGCTGCTTTGAGTATAGAAGGATTGCCTTTTCCATTAGCTTCTGGTTCTGGAGGTTCTTTGTCGATGTCGCAATTTAGAGGACATAACAAAACACTGGCTGAAATAAATGCGCTCCATCCTTCAATTCAAAATAGTCGCATTCTCTTTTATATATTAGATTCAGATTCAGCTTTTTCAAATGTTGAATTTTCTGGAGCAAGCAGAATAGATGTGAGCGGAACGTATATAACGGACGTATACACCCTATAATCTAAAAAAGTTTAACCACTAACATTCGTTTTTAGTGGTTCTTTTTTCAAGTAATTTTTAGTGTTCTGTGTCATTTCGAAAAAGTATACGTATGGGCAGGTTGAGTGCAGTCGAAACCTAACTTCTCAAAAACTCTACCTCTTCTTTGAACTGACAAACATTTTTCTAATACCAGTTATAATTTCAAGTTGTAAATGGTATAAACCCTAAAACAAAAAAGCATGAATTTTTTTAAACATAAAACCGATAGGTTGCTATTGGGTGTTATTATAGTGCTGTTATTTGTCAATCTTTTTAACAAAAGAAACCAAAAAGTAGCACCTCAAGCACCTAAAATAACCGTAGTAAAAGACACGGTTTGGCAAACCAAAATAGACACGTTTAAAGTACAAACCATTAAATATCAAAAAGTGTATGTACATAAAAATGATGTAACCAATATTGTAAAAGACACCATTTTTATAAAAGATACCACCAATTATGTAGCAGCAAAAATATATCGGGATACGTTAAAAAATACCGATATAGAAATTTATAACTACGATTTGGTAAAAGGAACATTGTTAGATAGTCAGTTATCGTACAAGCTCAAAATACCCCGAGAAATAACCATTACCAAAACGATTGAGCATCCAAAAACCTATAGAAGTGGCTTGTATCTCTTTACCGAAATAGGAGGAAACCCACAAACCTTTGACAACCTCAGTTTCGGACTGCAATACAACCGAAAAGGAAAATGGTTTGCTAGTTACCGATTAAATATCAACCAACTCAATCAACCCACCCATAATGTGGGCATAGGATACCGATTGTTTGATTAAAAAAGAAGCAGCAGATGAAAAAAATAATAAGCATAGACGATTTACTCCAATATTTGGGGGAAATTGACCATGGAAATACCAGTACGCAAGAAGTAATTATTAAAAAAATTACACACGATGGTGCTTTTCCTGAAGAAGTACTACCTTTTAGAGATTTTGGAGCGCAATATGTAGAAAAAGAAATTCCACAACCTCTTTTTATAGATGCTCATAATAGAACCTATAAAAGATTTTTAAATGAAGGAGAATATTACTATCTCCCGATTTCGTATGAATCTAAATTTGAAATATACCAAGAACAAAACTTAGATAACCTTATTGAGTTAACCATTCCAGGTGAAATTTATAGAGGAGGCTACAGCTTTTATATCAATGAGAAAGATGAATTAGTCGCTTCGGTAGAAGTGACTACCTTAAGTAACCTAAACGATTATATAGCATACCAAGCAAGTACTTTTTCGTATGTAGAATCATATCCTGTACTCAATTATCCGTATACCTCGGTATATGGAGCTTCTGTAAAGGAAAATATAACTGTAGTTCCAAATATAAAAAGTGATTTAATACATCGATTTCCAATACTTAGCAAAACTTTTGAAGAAAGAAAAGGATATTGCTTATCGTATTATTACAAAAAAGATAGTGCTGAGATTAGAACCATTCCACTTGCCGAAGAAGACCATCAATTTATAGCCTTACGCATATATTTTAAGAGTATTACAGCCGTATTAAGTTTTTTAAACAACACTATTTTTAACAGTTTTAATGAGTATACCGATTATCAATCTAAATACCGCTATCTCTTTTTAACCACATTAACAAGCCGAGTAGCAAAGGAGTTTAACAACGGAGGAAACAATAATAAAAAAGAAGCCTTGGTATACCATTTGCCACAACCTTTATATTATGATTTCGAGTGGGAATCTCTTTGGGTTATTATAGAAACTTTAGCCAAAGGTTATATAACTAATGTGGGGATTAACGAAGAAGATTTAATTATCAAAACCCTACGAATACTCTATTTTAGATACACACACAAGCGTAAAGAAAACACCATAGATGGTAGCAAGGTGTTAGAAGAGAAAAATGTAGGTAGTATAGAAAGAAACACCCTGTTTATTAAAAACTTACTTAACAGAAAAGTAGAGAATGAAATATCATTATATAAACTCATTAAAGGATTAAATGGAGAACAATTTAAAACCTACATTAATTTTATTTGGAAAATATGGAAAAGTAGTGCCTTTGCTATTATAGACCCAGCAGAAAACAAAGAGGTAACTATAACCGATAAAAGTCCTGTTTTAATAGATTATCGTTCAGATAGTACCTTAGGGTTTTTAAAAGATAACTCAACCATAAAATGGGACGGAAAGCAAACCCAATTAGATATTTCAGTTACTCTAAAAACGGGGGAATATGAAGAAAAAACAATAGAGCGAGAAGATGGAGAGCAAAAAATATTGGTAGAAAAACAAGAGAAACACCAATACCAACACCATCCTTTTTCACCTATTGTATTGGTAAATAGTCATAATCCAAAATTTTTTGTAAAAGAAGATGATGAAAAAGAAAACCTATTGTTTACTAAGATTCCATCATTTATGCTTTTTGCAAACCAAGAAGTTGCTTATTGGCAAAATATAATTAAAGGGGCAGAATATGCAGTAGATATAGTAACCACGGTATCTGGTGTAGGAAATATTTTAAAAGCAGGACGTATTTATAGGTTGTTAAAAAATGGAAAAACCTTATTGTATAAAACAGCACAGGTAACTAAAACTATAGCTACAGCAAAAGCAGTTGCGGGTGTTATAGAAGTAAGTTCAGGTACGGTAAATACCTTATTAAAACTTACAGAACTAGATGATACCGAATTAGGAAAAACCATAACCAAATACCTATTTTACCTAGAAATGTTGTCTTTAGCAGGTGAGGTAACTGCATTGTTAAAAGATAAATTATCTAAAACAGCTAAGGAACTTGTTGAAAATCCCAAACTGACTAAATCATTGGATGACCTTGTCCGAAATGAAAAGATTAGTGAATTAGAAGAGTTTAAATTTTATGAAGAATTATTTACAGTATATAGACAATACATAGAAGAGTTAAAAGTATTAGGAATAGTACCAAAATTAACTCATGCAGCAGAAAAAGCATTTTTAAGAAGATTGAAACAGGTGTTTTATAAACAGTATAAAAGTGTTTTATTGAAATTAAATTCTGATGTAGTTATTATCGAAAAATGGAATAACATTGCTTTATCAAAGCCATTATTAAAACTAGAGATAGAGGAATTATTAGATTTGAGAAAGTTAAAGAAAAGTGCTTTCAATAAAAATACAGCTATTTTAGAAGTAGATTTGTTAGTTCAGGGAAAAAAAGTAACTTTAAAGTATAAAGCAATTGCAGGAAAAGGACAATCAGCTGAAGGTTTAGTTAAGTCGGCAAACCAAGAAGACCTAATTAGACAATTGGAGTTAAATGACAAAAACGAATTAAACAGTCATTTTCAAGCGATAGACAAACAAACAGGTGATTTAAAAAATCGTTTTCAAGATAGTGAAGTAAAAATGTTAGATACGTTTGATGAAGATTTGTCTGTTTTTCATGTTACATATGGAAAAGAAAACATTCAGGTAACGAATATGAGATTAAATACACTTTATGAACCGTGTATATCTTGTAAAAAACAGATTATTATTCGTCAAGAAATTTATGATATTAAGGACATAGATGTTAGAGCAGTTTATTTAGGGAAAGGAGAATTTGTTCAAGGAAATAATGATTTAAAAAAATTAGGAATAATCTAAAAAGCATAAATTATGGATATAAAATATTTGAAAAAGTTAGTAGAAAATAAAAAAATAGGAGTAAGAGAGATAAGAGGAGTTTCAGAGGAAGAAATTGACAAAGTAGAAAAAAAATTTAAAATAAAGTTTCCTCAAGCGTATAGAGAATTTCTATTTTTAGCAGGAGACTATTGTGGAGCTTTACCATTGTATGATACTGCAGATTTGGAAACACTAGCATCCGATTGGCATCAAGAAATAATGAAAGAAACAATGGAGGAGTTTGGAACAAAAATTAAGAGGCCCTTTTGGTTATATGCTGAAAGTAATGGTTGTGAGCAATTTGTTTTTTTCTATTTAGATGAAGGAGATGATCCATACATTTATGTTGTAGATTATGACCATAATAATAATTTTGAAACACAAAAAATAGTAAAATCTAAGAATACCTTTAGTAAAGGGATTGAAGGAGCTATTGAACAAGCTTATGATATTGTTGAAAGAGGAATATGGTAAATACCAATAAATAGATTTATATAATAACGCAGGTGTACTAATAAAAAGTGCACCTGTTTTTATTTTGAATTTATATTTTTAAAACAAGTTCTTGAGGCTAGAGGAAAGAAGATTAAATTTTTAGTTAAAACTGATATAAGCATAGAAGGAATTACTAAACTAAAAAGAACTTATCCAGAGGTTAAAGGACTTATTAAAAAATATGAAAAAATTTATAAAGAAAATCTAAAGAAATAAATACGATGGAATTAAAATATATGCAACATTTAAAAGATAATCCAGGTTTAAGTAAAATAATACCTTTAAAAGGTCTTGAAGAAAGAAAGATTATGGATTTAAGAAGTCAGTTTAATAAAGGAAAATTGTTTCCAAAAGCTTTTGAAGAGTATTTATTAGTTGGAGGAGAAAGTGAGGCGACAGGAATGGTATATGAATATGAAGATTGGGAAGAAATAAGAGAAGATTGCGAAGAAGACTTAGAGTATTGTGGGTATAGTATGGAACGTCCGTATTTTGTTTTTGATAGATTAGATGGACAGTCTAGCATTTTTTATTTAGGTGAAGAGGATGAAGATCCTAAGATTTATATATTAGACCCTTATGGAAAAAAAGAAGGAGAGTTTCCTCTAGTTCGTCCCAGCTTTATAAGTACCTTTTCAGGATTAATTAATGAAGCAATTCACAGAATTCAAAACGATATTTCTTTTTAAGAAATCAAAACCATAATGTATAAGAGAAACACTTCACTTGATTGTGAGGTGTTTTCTGTTTTTTTAATAAATTAATATGGAATTAAAATATTTACAAAAATTAAAAGACAACCCAAGCTTAAATCCTAGAATTAAGATAGAAGGGTTAGGGAAAGATAAAATTCAAGAACTAGAGTCTCACTATAATAGAGGAGATAAGTTTCCATTAGCATTTAGAGAATATTTATTTTTAGCTGGTATAAGAAGTGGAACAGGTGTTGTTGATAATGATTTTGAAGAACTAAGAGAAGATTGTGAAGAAAGTTTAGAAAATTGTGGATATACAATGAATCGACCTTATTTTGTCTTTGATAGACTAGATAGTATATATAGTATCTTTTTTTTAGACGAGGATAAAGAAGATCCGGATATATATATTAGATCCGTATGGCGCTTATGAAGAGCTTGAACCTTTTTTAAAAGATGTAAAGTATACGTTTAGTAAAATGATTAATGATGCTATTCATAGAAAACTAAATAATATACCGTTATAGAAGCTCATTAAAAATAGTGACTTAAATAAGCTTATTGGAATTCGCTTTAAAACCCGAATTATCAATTATTCGAGTTTTAAAGCGAATTTTAAGTTTTAAAAACTTGTCAGCTCTTCCTGTTTTTTTCGACAAACGATAAAACTATGTATAAATGGCGGTACAAGATATTCAAAACTATTCCTATCAAAATATTTTTTCGTTACAAACAGTTCAGTTTGAAGAATTATGTGTGGTAAACTCACCACAGCAAATAGATCAATACAAGGTGTTTTGGATAAAAGAAGGAAAAGGGAGGTATAACATCGATTTTAAAAGTTACTCTTTTGAAGATGGAGTATTGTTTTTTTTATCACCAGGACAAGTATTTTCAGTAGATTCAGAAAAAATTAAAGAAGCCTATCAACTTAGTTTTACAAGAGATTTTTATTGTATTCAAACACACGATGCTGAGGTGTCATGTAACGGGGTATTGTTTAATAATATATACGAAACCTCTTTTGTAGTACCTTCAGAAAAAGAAACGCAAAAATTAGATTTTATTTTTCAAAATTTGATAGAAGAATTCGAATTGGAAGAAACAGCCCAATACGATATGCTACAATCGCTTTTGAAACAGTTTATTGTATATTCTGTACGTATAAAAAAAGAAAAAGATATTGTAAAAGAGAATATAGAAACCAAGCTTTTTAAAGATTTTAGTTTATTGGTAGAACAAAACTTCAAAAAAATACACCGAGTTACAGGATATGCTTATCGCTTAGGTTTATCGCCAAAATCATTAACCAAACACCTTCAAAAAATAGGAACAGAAACACCGAGTGATTTTATTAAAAATAGAATTATTACGGAAGCGAAAAGATTGTTGCTGTACACAGATGATTCTATTAAAGAAGTTGCTTTTGATTTAGGGTTTAATGATCCTGCCTACTTTTCTCGCTTTTTTACCAAAGCTACCGGGCAATCGCCAAAACAATTTAAAAGAAGCTATAGCTTGTAAAAGAAAAAACCACGCAACGCGTGGTAAACTACACAACTAATAAAGTTTTTTGTTACACTAATACAAACAACCTTTCTGACGGTTTAAAAGTACTAAGGAAAGCATGCTTTTGTGTTACCCTTATTTTACCAAAATGTAAAAAAAAGCCAGCTTTATGTAAGAAAACTGTTAGTGAAAATAGTGTGTCCAAGTTTTAAGAACCTTTGTCCATTTTTTAAGGTCTACTTCCGTCGCATCTTTGTACCAGAATTTAAAAACAACAAATTATGAGAACAGAAATTAACCAATGCCCAAATTGTTGGGGGTATCAAGAATACGACGAGCAGTTTTCAGAAAGAGAAGTATGTAACTGCGAAAAAAATTAATTAAAAACAACTTTAAAAATAATAAAATTATGAGTACAAGAATTGAAACGTTGAATCCAAAAACTACAACAGGAAAATCAAAAGAATTGTTTGATGCAGTTCAAAACAAATTAGGATTTATTCCCAACCTAATTAAAGTAATGGGAAATTCACCAGCACTTTTACAAAGCTATTTAAGCTTAGGAGAGTTAAACGGAAGTGGAAACTTTTCAAACAAATTTAGAGAGCAATTAGCTTTAGTTATTGCAGAAGAAAATAAATGTAATTATTGTTTATCAGCACATACAGCAATAGGAAAAAACAACGGTTTGTCAGAAAGAGAAATTGAACAAAATCGTCAAGCGGAAGCTTCTGATGCTAAAATCAAAGCAGGCTTACAATTTGCACAACGTGTTACAAAAAACAAAGGAAATGTTAGTTCAGCAGAAATAGCTGAGGTAAAAGCAGCAGGGTATAACGATGGAGATATTTTAGAAATCGTTTTAAATGTAGTAGCTAACACCTTAACAAACTATGTAAACCATATTGCAGAAACCGAAGTTGATTTTCCAAAAGTAGAAGCAGGAAAATTCACACAAAAAGCATAAAAACGAATAGCTTTTGCAGCCTTATTAACAGAGTGTAGTTACGGGGTTTTAGGTTGCACAGCTATTCGTCTATACAAGTAAAACTATAAAAATCAATAAAAATGAAAAAAGCAGTAGCTATTTTAGTATTATTCGTTGGATTTGCATTTACAGCAAATGCACAAAAGGCAAAAACCATTTCTTTAGAACAAACAAAAGGAAAATTTACTCAACAATCCTTAACCCTTCCAGAAGGAACCTATGTTTTTGAAATTTCAAACAAGAACGTAGGACATGATGTAGGGTTTGTATTAGCACCAAAAGGAAAAACAGAAGAAAAGTATCATATAAAAAATGCATATGTAACATCTTTAGTGAAAAATAATAGCAAATCAAACTCTAAAAAAGTAACCTTAAAAAAAGGAGAGTACGTATATTTTTGTCCGTTGAATCCTACACCGCAATACACTTTAACAGTAAAGTAGTGTTTAAAATTGATTAATAATTGAAAAGAGCTCTAATACAGGGCTCTTTTTTTTTGATAAACAAAAGAAGTTTAGTTCTTTATTAAGATTAAAAGGACATTTATTCAGAAAGAGAAAACATACTTCCAAGTCCATCGTAATTATTATCAGAAATCTCTAAGGTATTTGGTTTTACAATTCTAATGATTCCTGAGAGTATAATTCCAGAAATTTGATGATCCTTAGAAAGTTGTAGGAATCGTTCTTCTTTATTAGAATAAATCGCTTTTTTCATTGTGAGAGTATAGGTACCTTTTAAAATCTCTTCGCCATCCTCAAAAATTGAAAACTGATAGTTTTTTTCTAAGATAAGCTGTACTTTTTTACCAAGTGACTCTGGGGTTTTATGAATGTGATTTCCAAAACCACCATCGGTATTGGTCCAATTCCACGTTCCGACCAAATCGGAATTATCAATGTTTTTTATTTGACTAGAAGCACATGAGATTAGTGTAAAAGCAAATATGTAAAGTAGGTTTTTCATCGTGAAGGGTTTTTTGTTTACTTTTTTATTTTTTGTTCTCTCCCAATTAGGAAATATAAAATAGCACCAAAAAAGTTGGTTAATAAAACAACGAAAACCCAAACAATTTTATTGTTTCCTTTAAACTCACTTTTTAAAATATCAAAAAGAGCAATAATTGTTGGTAAAATTCCTAGTAGTACAACAACTAGTATTAAGATAAGTTGCCATACTCCAATCATTCCTAAATAAGTCATTACAATAACAATTTTTAAATACTAAAAATAGTAAAAAAAGTTAACCTTTGGAATTGAAAAAAAACGATTCCTCCTCCTTTGTCGTTCGGAATGACAGTAAAAAGGCTTGTCTTAAGAAGAAAAACGTCATTAGAGTTTCTATAAGAAATACACTAATGACGTTTTAAAAGTATGGGAAATGATACTATGTATTCATAATATCTTCTATTTCGTCCGCTTCAATAGGTATGTTGCGCATTAAGTTGAATGGCTCACCTGTTTCTTGAATAACCACATCATCCTCTAAACGAATACCAAAACCTTCATCAGGAATATAAATACCAGGTTCTACTGTAAATACTTGATTTGCTTGCATTGGCTCATGTAATAATCCGTAGTCATGTGTATCTAGCCCCATATGGTGAGAAGTACCATGCATAAAGTATTTTTTGTATGCTGGCCAATTTGGATCTTCGTTTTGAACATCTGCTTTGTCTAATAAGCCTAAACCTAATAGTTCCGAAGTCATTAATTTACCAACCTCTACATGATACTCAGCCCAAAGAGTTCCAGGAACTAACATTTTTGTAGCATCATCTTTTACACGGTTTACAGCGTTGTACACTGCTTTTTGTCTGTCAGTAAAACGTCCAGAAACAGGTATGGTACGCGTCATATCAGAAGAATAATTTGCGTATTCAGCTCCAACATCCATTAATAATAAATCACCTGCTTTACATTGTTGGTTATTTTCAATGTAGTGTAACACGTTTGCGTTGTTACCAGAAGCAATAATAGGTGTATAAGCAAATTTCTTAGAACGATTTCTAACAAATTCGTGAATAAATTCTGCTTCAATTTCATATTCCCAAACACCAGGTTTTACGAAATCTAATACACGTCTAAATCCTTTTTCAGTAATATTACAAGCGGTTTGAATTAAATCAATTTCAATTGGGTCTTTTACTGAACGTAAACGTTGTAAAATAGGGTTGCTTTTTGCTACTGAATGTGCAGGATATTTGTTTAATAACCACTTAGTAAAACGTGCTTCGCGAGTTTCAGTTTCAACATTAGCTCGATAGTGTTCGTTAGTATTGATATAAACAGTATCAGCTAAAGCCATCATTTCAGCTAATACTTTTTCTAAATCTTGTAACCAATGTACGTTTTTAATCCCACTAGTTTCTAAAGCCTTTTCTTTGGTTAGTTTTTCACCTTCCCAAACAGCAATATGCTCATTAGTTTCACGTAAAAATAGTACTTCACGTAAATTTTCTTTCGGACAATCTGGGAATAAAATTAAGATACTTTCTTCTTGATCAACTCCACTTAAAAAGAAAATATCACGGTGTTGTTCAAAAGCTAACGTGCTATCGGCACTTACAGGATAAATATCGTTTGAGTTAAAAACAGCTAAACTATTTGGCTTCATTTGTGCCATAAAGTTTTTGCGGTTTTTTATAAATAATTGACTGTTTATTGCGTCGTACTTCATAATGATTCAATTAAATTGATAAGATTCCCTCAAAAATACGGAAAGAAACTGTGCAAATATTAGCCATTTGGCGCTAATTTATATTTTTTCGAATTCTGCTCATATGTCGAGTAGAAATCCCTAAAAACGAAGCTAAATAATGTAACGGAACTTCTTGAAGTAGTTTGGGTTCGTTTACGAGTAGTTTAGTATAACGTTCTTCGGGAGTTAAAGTCAACAAATCAATACGGTAATCATCAATTAAAAAAATTTGATTTTCTATAAAGTTGTAATAAAATTGATGAAAGGCCTTGTTGTTTTTCATTAGGTGTTTAAAATCATTAATCTTTAATACCCAAAGTTTACAAGCGCTTAATGCTTTTATGTTTTTGGGCGAAGGAGTTTGTTGTAAAAAACTCTTTAAGGAAGAGGCGAATCCGTTTCTTAAAGCTAAATAGGTGGTTTTTTCTTGTCCAGAAACGCTAACAGCGTATTGTAAAATACCACTTTCTACAAAACAGAAATACCGACAAGTTTCTCCTTTTTTTACTAAAAATTCATTTTTGGATAAAGAGAGCTCTTTAAAACAGTCAATAACTTCAGGAATTAACGTGTTTAAGTTTTCATCATTTATGATGTTTTGTATGCGCTGTGTAATAGCTTTTTTAGAAGCGTCCATTTATGGAATAAATTTTAGCTTAAAAGTATAAAAAAGGATGCTTTTTACAGCATCCTTTGTAATAATTTATGTTAAGTGAGTTATTCTAACTCAACTGTTCCCATATCTGTATTTTCTCCTAATACTACAGAAACTTCTTCAACAGTTTTAGCAGCTAATCCAGAAGTTTCGTCAGGAGTAAAAGTTACGCTATACGTACCAGCAGGTACTCCGTGTAACATAAATTTACCTTCTTCATTTGTTAACGCAGTGATAGGTTCTTCGGTACCAGAAACAGCACTAACCTCTACTTGATATTCAAATGGGTTTACCATTCCAGAAATAGCACCAGAAGCCGCTTCAGTAGTTACTCTAATAGTTGGCTTTAAGCTGTAGTCACCAGTACCTTCAACTACGATTGATTTATCAACCATAAAATCTAAGATAAACGTGTACTTTACACCACCTACTAAATCTTGGTGTACGTTTAATTTTAATCCTGATTGTTGTGCACTAGGGGTTGCTAATGGATACGTTTCTCCATTTACAACAATAGAATTGTTATTACCTAAAACTAAGCGAATTTGCCCAATTTTACCAGCAGGGATTTCAGTATCCACTAATAAAGCGTCAATTCCACCAGTTAACTCAAGTAGGTTGTATACTTGTGGAGTAACGTTTCCAAGGCTTTGCCAACCATTTTCTTCGTCTCCAGCGTTAACCATAACGTCCTGTACGTCGATGTTTACTTCATCGTAATCTCCAGGAGCGTCTACCAAGCGTACTGCTACTTGAGACGTTTGGGGATCGTCACTAGAACAGCTAACAAATGCGGTAAAAAAAGTTGCTAATGCAACGAGTAATAAAACATGTTTTTTCATAATTATTGGTTTTTGTAATACACAGTAATTATAACAAGATTTATACCAAAATATTGTTTCACTTAGTGAGTAAAGTGTCAAAAACACTGATAATTAAACAGATAAAATGTTATTTTATTAACTCTTAAGATGGTTTGTTGTTATTCCTTCTGTTACGGTTATTTCGTTTTCTAGGGGTATGTTTTTTTGAGTTTTCTGCTGAGTTTTTTTTTGTTTTTTTCTTTGGATCAGAAGAGGCTTTAAACGACTTTTTAGCAGGTTTATTTCTAGGTTGCTGCTTTGGTCGTTCAGTTTTAACTTCATTTTTTATAGTAGATAAATCAAACCCTTCTAACTCGGAAATAGTGATTTTTTGTCCTAATAACTTCTCAATACTTTTTAAGTATGCTTCCTCTTCTTGAGCTACTAATGAAATCGCTTCCCCACTGGCACCGGCTCTTCCTGTTCTACCAATTCGGTGTACATAATCTTCAGGAACGTTTGGGAGTTCAAAATTAATAACATGGGGTAGCAATGGAATGTCTAATCCACGTGCAGCAATATCAGTAGCTACCAAAACACGGATAGAGTTGTCTTTAAAACCTTTTAAGGCTTTAGTTCTTGCTCCTTGACTTTTGTTTCCGTGAATAGCGGCTGCAGAAATTCCTCGTTTAACTAGTTTTTCAGTCAACCTGTTAGCACCATGTTTAGTTCGAGTAAAAATTAAGACTTGACTCCAATTTCCTTTTGAAATTAATTGACCAACTAATTCGGTTTTCTTGCTTTTTGGAACTTTGTATAGTTTCTGATTTACTTTTTCAGCTGTCGTATTTTCAGGAGCTGCTTCAACCAATACAGGATTGTGTAAAATACCTTGGGCTAATTTTTTTATTTCTTTTGAAAAAGTAGCTGAAAACAATAAATTTTGACGTTTTTGAGGTAAAAAAGAGATGATTTTTTTAATATCTCGTAAAAAACCCATGTCGAGCATTCTGTCTGCTTCATCTAAAACTAAAACATCTACACGTTTTAAAGAAAGTTGATTTTGTTCGTGTAAATCGATTAATCTACCAGGCGTAGCGACCAAAACATCAATTCCGTTTTTAAGTGTTGCGATTTGAGAGCTTGGTTTTACACCACCAAAAATAGCGGTGGACTTAATGTTTAAATGGGTGCTGTATTCGCGTACATTATCATATACCTGTGCCGCTAGCTCTCTTGTTGGTGTTAGTACCAATGCTTTGATTGGACGATATTTTGGATTCTTTTTTTCTGAGATATTCTGTAAAATAGGCAAGGTAAATCCGGCCGTTTTTCCAGTTCCGGTTTGTGCAGAAGCTAATACGTCTTTGCCTTCTAAAATAACTGGAATTGCTTTTTCTTGAATAGGAGAGGGAGTTTCATACCCTTTTTCGGTTACAGCTTTCACTAAAGCTTTTGATAAACCTAACGATGTAAATGTCATATATAATTCTTCAGTAGTATCTAAAGAAAATACCACTATGAGCCAACAAAGGTACTGCTATTTTATTGGGCTTTGGCTATAAATAAAAAAGACGCCTTATTTAGACGTCTTTTTTTTAAAGTTTTAATATGTGTTTAACTTTTAGCCATGGCACTTTTTATAATACCAACAATAACTAATAAAACAGCTCCACCAACACCACTACCAGCAATATTACCAATAATACCAGAAATATCAATATTTAACATTCCTAGTAATTGAGCACCAAGCCCCCCTCCTAAAATTCCTACCACCGAATTCCATAGGGTACCTAGAGAAAACTTTTTTAACAAAGCCCCAGCAATGTTACCACCAATGGCACCACTTAATAAGCTAATTAATAATTCCATAATTTATAATTTTTGATTAGTTAATTGGAATTAAAGAAAGTAAAAATTAATGTATAAAACAAATAAAATCAGTGTGTTATATTTTCCCTAGATGAAACAAAGCGTCTCCCATATTAATAATAGGAAAGTTGTTTTTAGCAATAATATAACCGCTTGTAGGAGATTTTATGACAAAGTTTGTTTCACCATAGGTGTCCATAATATGGCCTAAAATTTGTCCTTTTTCAACCTTGGCACCATTATGAACAGTTGCTGTAAATAACCCAGCAACTTTGGCCCGAATCCAGTTTCTTTGGTTAATGTGAATAGAGGGGCTGTTTTCAGAAACTTCAATCCTCTCGTTGATCATTTTAAAGTGTTTTAAAATACGAAGTGTTCCATTTATACCTTGCTGAATAGCTTTTTCTTCTAGTCTTAATGATTCTCCCCCTTCATATACAATTACAGGAATATTGTTTTTATAACATTGATTTCTAAAAGATTTTGGAATAAGTTTAGAACCAAATAAGAAGGGTGCATTAAAAATGTTGGCGAGTTGGAATCCTATCTTATCTTCAGGAGTATATCGTATTTGTGGAAAGTTGTTTCGTTGTTCTCCTCCTGTATGGAAATCAATAGCAAAATCTACATTATTTGTAATCTCTTTCATTAAGTAATACGCCATTCTGCTTGCTAAAGAACCCGTTTTTGAACCGGGAAAGCTTCTATTTACGTCTTTACCGTGCATGTCTCTTGACATATTTAAAAAACCAAAGACATTCAATAAAGGAACTACGATAACACAACCTCGATGTATTTGGTATGATTTATCAATTAGCATTCTTCGAACCAATTCAATACTATTTACTTCGTCACCATGTAAACCACCTTGTAGGAGAATAGTTGGCCCTAATTGATCACCATTAAAAATATACACAGGAATTTCTATCAGTGTACCAGTAGGTAATCTATCAATTGGAATTTTAATTAATTTAGATTCACCTAAACCAATTTTTTGTCCACGAATTTCTACAGTTGCGTTTTTAAAATTTTGTTCGAACATTTTTCTTCTAAAAATTTAATAATAGCCTTAGCAATATTATCCTTGGTGTAAGCTTCAATTCCTTGTAATCCAGGAGTAGAATTCACTTCAATTAATAAGGGACCTCTTTTTGATCGTATCATATCAACGCCAGCAATAGGTAAGTTTAGATGTTGAGCTGCATTGATAGCTATTTCTTCTTCCTCAGCAGTTAAAGTAACCTTGTGTCCACTGCCACCTTTATGAATATTAGAACGAAAATCTTCCTCTAGTCCTTTACGTTTCATAGAAGACACCACTTTACCGTTTACAACAAAAGCACGAATATCTTCACTATTGCTTTCTTTGATAAATTCTTGTAATAAAATACTGGTATTTGTTCCGTGCATGGTGTCAATAATAGACATGGCAGATTTTTTACTTTCAGCTAAAATTACTCCAGAACCGTGGGTTCCTTCTTGTAATTTGATAATTAGAGGAGCACCACCTAATACATCTATTTGCTCAGCTATATTTTCAGTATCTACTGAAAAAACAGTCTGTGGAATGGGAAGTCTATTTCGGCTCATTATTTGTAAGGTACGAGCTTTGTTTTGTGCGTTAACAATACCTAAATAACTAGCAGTACTATAAACTTCATTCATTTCAAATTCTTTTACAACTGTAGCTCCGTGTTTCATGGCTGAAACACCTATTCGAGGAATAATAACATCAGGAATATCAATAATATTTTTACCCTGATATAGAATAGCAGGCTTACCATCGCCAAGTTTTATAGAACATTTTAAATGGTTTATAATTTCAACTTTATGTCCACGACGACGAGCTTCTTTATATATTCTCTGTGTTGAATAAATTTGGTCACTAACAGAAAGAATAAAAATAGTCATACGCCTAAAAATTTGAGGTTAAACAAAGCTACTAATTTTTTTGTTTGACAAAAATTTCTAAAAGAAGTCTCTCAATATTCTGTTAATTTTTTTGAAATAGTATTTGCTTACAGTATTTTCACTTCTTCTAAACCAAATTATAATGAGAATCGTAGCCAAATTTTTTATCGCTTTATTTCCTCTGGTAATTGTTGCACAACAACATACACCTGTAGAAAAGGTGCAACAAGCGTTACAACAAAAGGAAGTTTTAATTAGAAACTCTACGGTAAAAAATATACCGTTTAAAAATATTGGACCTACAGTAATGAGTGGGCGTGTGGTGGACATTGATGTAAACCCAGAAAATACTACAGAGTTTTATGTAGGATATGCCTCAGGAGGAGTATGGTATACTAATAACAATGGAACTACTTTTACTCCAATTTTAGACAACTCTCCTACACAAAATGTAGGTGATATTGCTGTAGATTGGAAAAATGGAACAATTTGGGTTGGTACAGGAGAAAACAATTCTTCTCGTTCATCGTATGCAGGAATCGGAATTTTAAAATCTACTGATAAAGGTAAAACTTGGACAAACGTAGGGTTGCTTGATTCACATCATATTGGACGAATTTTAATCAATCCGAAAAATCCAGATGAGGTAATCGTTGGATCTATTGGTCACTTATACTCTCCAAACAATGAAAGAGGAGTTTTTAAAACCACTGATGGAGGAAAAACATGGACAAAAACACTATTTATTGATGAAAATACAGGAATTATTGACATTCAACCAGTATCGAACAACTTCAATATTTTATATGCTGCTGCTTGGGAGCGTGAACGTAAAGCATGGAATTTTGATGGAGACGGAAAAAATTCAGCAATATATAAATCGACCGATGCAGGAAATACTTGGACTAAAATTTCTGATAACAATGGTTTTCCTAATGGAGATGGAGTAGGAAGGATTGGCTTAGCGGTGTTTAATGAAAATATAGTATATGCGTTTCATGATAATCAATTCAGAAGAAAAAAAGATTCTACCAAACAAGCTAAAGGCTCAGGAGCTCTGACAAAAGAAGAATTTGCATCAGTTTCAGTTGATGAACTTTTGAATATGAAAGACAAAAAATTAAATTCATTTATAAAAATGAATGGTCTTCAAGAGAAATATCGTGCAGAAAATATTAAGCAAATCATTCGTTCAAGTCCAGGAGAAATGAGACCAAGCGATTTAATTGGTTACTTAAAAGATGCTAATGCAGCGCTGTTTGATACTCCTGTTATAGGAGCAGAAGTTTTTAAAACAACTAATGGAGGAAAAACGTGGAAAAAAACACATGAAGGATATTTAGATGATTTATACTATTCGTATGGATACTATTTTGGAGAAGTTCGCGTAGATCCACAAGATGAAAACGGAATTTATGTATTAGGGGTTCCAATTTTAAAATCGAAAGATGGAGGAAAAACATTTACATCTATTAGTAAAGAGAATGTGCATGCAGACCATCAGGCATTATGGGTAAACCCTAAAAAGCAGGGACATTTAATTGATGGAAATGATGGTGGATTAAATATTTCATACGATGATGGTGAAAGCTGGATTAAATTAAATCAGCCAGCAGTTGGGCAGTTTTATACGGTATATGCTGATAACCAAGAAAACTATAAGGTGTATGGAGGAATGCAAGATAATGGCGTTTGGGTTGGAGACCATAATGCAAAAATTGATAAAAGATGGCATCAAACAGGGAAGAATCCTTATGAAAGTTTAATGGGAGGTGACGGTATGCAAGTGGCTGTTGATAATAGGAATCCAAACATTGTATATACAGGATATCAATTTGGAAACTATTATCGAATTGATAGAGCTACAGGAAAACAAACTTATATTCAGCCGAAACCTAAAAAAGATAAGCCAGCATATCGATTCAATTGGCAAACTCCTATTCAGTTATCAAAACACAATCAAGACATTTTATATTTAGGAGGAAATAAGTTACATCGTTCTTTAAACAAAGGTGATGATTGGGAAGAAATCTCAGGAGATTTAACCAAAGGAGAAAAAGAAGGAAATGTAGCTTACGGAACTTTAACTACAATTTCTGAAAGTCCATTTCAATTTGGGTTAATCTACGTAGGTTCTGATGATGGATTGGTACAGGTAACTAAAAACGGAGGAGGAAGCTGGGAGAAGATTTCCAATTCTTTTCCACAAAACTTATGGGTAAGTCGTGTAATCGCTTCAAAATATAAAAAAGAACGTGTGTATGTTACGTTAAACGGGTATCGTTTTGATGATTTTACACCATATGTTTACATGTCTGATGACTACGGAAAAACATGGAAAGACATTAGTAGTAATATTCCAACTTCTGCGGTAAACGTGATTAAGGAAGATCCTAAAAAAGAAAATATTTTATATCTGGGAACAGATAACGGATTGTATGTTTCTTTCAATCAAGGTTCAACATGGGAAGCTTTTAGCAACGGATTGCCAAATGTTGCAGTACACGATTTAGTAATTCAACCTAAAGCAAAACATTTATTAGTAGGAACGCATGGGCGTAGTTTATACAAAGCAAATATTACTTCGTTACAAGAATTTGATAATAAAGAAGCTATTTTCAGTATGAAGGATATTAAGAAAAGAAAATCTTGGGGTAGTTCTTGGAGTAAATGGTTAGAACCAAGTACACCAAAAATCACAATTCCGTTTTATGTAAGTACAGATAAAGAAGTTGAGTTAGAAGTATACTCAGATAAAGTTTTGGTAAACACTATAAAAACGAATGCAACGAAAGGGCTTAATGAAGTAGTGTATGATGTTTCTTTTTCTGAAAAAGGAAGAAAAAAGTACTTAAAGAAACACAAAGATGCTGAGATAAAAAAAGCAAAGAATGACAAATACTATTTACCAAAAGGAAAGTATAAAGTAACGATGGGTGAGTTGAATCAAACATTTGAAATAAAGTAGTTTGTAACATTTTTTAATTTTTTGACTCTTATAAATAAAAACTAAAAGTATTTATGAGTAAGCCATTAAATTATACCTGTCCGAAATGTGATAATAAAACCTACGAAGTAGCTGAAATGAGAGCAACGGGAGGAACGTTGTCTAAAATTTTTGATGTACAAAACAAAAAGTTTACCAGTGTAACTTGTAAAAGATGTAGTTATACTGAGTTTTACAAAGCGAGAACGAGTGCTTTAAGCAACATCTTTGATTTCTTTACGAACTAGGAAATCTGATAAAAATTTGGATGAATTCTAATAGAAACATTACTATTTTTGCGGGATGGGAATTATACGTGTAAACGACATTCGTGTTTTTACAAATCACGGATGCTTAGATGAAGAAGCAAGAATCGGTTCGGAATACCGAGTAGATATCGAAGTAAAGGCCGATTTACAAAAATCAGCACAAACTGATGAGCTGGTTGATACGGTAGATTATGTGCATTTGAATCAAATTGTAAAAGAAGAGATGGCAATTCGTTCTAAATTACTAGAACATGTTGCTCAACGAATTTTAGATAGAATATTTAAAGAGATACAATTGGTTGATGAAGCGGAAGTTAGCGTAGCAAAAATTAACCCACCCATTGGAGGAAATGTTGCTGAGGTAGTAATTGTTTTATCCGAAGTGCGTAAAAAGTAAAAAAAGCTTGCAAAAAACGATAAAAGCTGTAAATTTGCAGTCCTTATCAATATAAGGTGTCGTGGCCGAGTGGCTAGGCAGTGGTCTGCAACACCATCTACAGCGGTTCGAATCCGCTCGACACCTCAAAAAGCACATCGTTTAGATGTGCTTTTTTGTTTTCCTTAACAAATTAATTCGTTAAAATTCTGCATCTTTGTAGCTATGCGAATTTATCCGATAGAAACAGGAAACTTTAAATTAGACGGAGGCGCTATGTTTGGCGTAGTTCCGAAAACGATTTGGCAAAAGACAAATCCAGCTGATGAAAACAACATGATCTCAATGGGCATGCGTTGTATGTTAATTGAAGATGGTAATCGTTTAACACTAATTGATACAGGTATCGGTAATAAGCAGTCCGATAAGTTTTTTGGATATTATTATTTATATGGAGACTTTTCATTAGATACTTCTTTAGCACAATATGGTTTCCATAGAGATGATATTACCGATGTGTTTTTAACACACCTACATTTCGACCATTGTGGAGGAGCAATTCAATGGAATAAAGACAGAACAGGCTACGAGCCTGCTTTTAAAAATGCACGTTTTTGGAGTAACCAACGTCATTGGGACTGGGCAGTACATCCAAATGCGAGAGAAAAAGCCTCTTTTTTAAAAGAAAACATCTTGCCAATTGAAGAAAGCGGACAATTAAACTTTTTGCATCTAAATGCAAAAGACTATGTTGGGTTTGATGTATTGTTCAAAGACGGACATACCGAAAAACAAATGCTGCCAAAAATAGAATACCAAGGAAAAACATTGGTGTTTATGGCAGATTTATTACCAACAGCAGGTCACATTCCTTTGCCTTATGTTATGGGGTATGATACAAGACCACTACTTACCTTAAAAGAAAAAGAAGCTTTTTTAAACGAAGCAGCCGATAAAGAATTTTACCTGTTTTTAGAACACGATGCTTACAACGAAGTAATAACCGTAAAGCATACAGAAAAAGGAGTTCGTTTAAAAGAAACATTTAAGTTTACAGATATTTTTAATTAAGATAGAGATTATGAGAGTTTTAAAGCCCGTATTTTACTCGGCAATTGCAGTGGCTACCTTAGCTAGCTGTAAAACAGTAAGCAAAATCCCTGTGCCAGCAGGAAGTAATACCGTAGTGAATATTCCAGCGAAAAAAGCGGAGTTAACCGATTACGAACAAGAAAACTGGCAACATTTAGACTTGGCTACAGATACAATTCCAGGAATGAGTGTAAATAAAGCCTATGAGTTTTTAAAAGGTAAAAAGCATGTTGGAGTTGTCGTTGGAGTTGTTGATTCAGGAACTGATTTAAAACATGAAGATTTAGTTGATGTAGCTTGGGTAAACACGAAGGAAATTCCCGGAGACGGAATTGATAATGATAAAAATGGCTATGTTGATGATATCAATGGATGGAATTTCTTAGGAGACGCGTACAAAGAGCATTTAGAGTATGAGCGTATTTTAATGAAGCCGGAGGTTGCAGATGCTGAAACCTTAGCAGAAGTAAAAGCGTATCAAGCTGAGAAAATAGCAGAAGCAAAGAAAACAGTTGCTCGTTATGGAGGTTTAAAAGGAATGATTTCGGATGCTGATAAAGCCTTTACTAAATACTTTGGAAAATCAACCTACACTAAAGAAGAAGTAGAAGCCATCAATACCAATGACGAAATGTTAGGCAATGCAAAAAACCTTGCTACTAGAATGTTTGGTTATTTTGATACACTTGAAGAAGCAAAAGAGTACTTTGAAAAAGGTATTAAAGATGCTCAAAAGACTATTAATGGAGACAACTTAAAAACAGACTACCGTACTGTTGTAGGTGATAATGCGTATGATATTAACGATAAACCAGGATACGGAAACGGTAATACAGGTCACTCTGAAAAAGGAGAAGCGCACGGTTCTCACGTATCAGGTATCATTGGAGCAACAAGAAATAACGACAAAGGAATGAACGGAGTTGCCAATGTGAAAATTATGGCTGTTCGTTCAGTATCTGATGGAGATGAGTATGATAAAGATGTGGCTTTAGGGATTCGTTATGCTGTGGATAACGGAGCAAAAGTAATCAACACAAGTTTTGGTAAAGGTTTCTCTCCTAATAAAGAATGGGTTTACGATGCAATTAAATATGCAGCATCTAAAGATGTGTTAATTGTAAATGCAGCAGGAAATGATGGTAAAAATATTGACGTAGAGAAAACCTTTCCTAATGATGCACCAGATTTACTAAATGAAGTTGCAGATAACTTTTTAACTATTGGAGCAATGAGTGCTAATTATGATAAAACATTACCAGCAAACTTCTCTAATTACGGTAAAAAGAATGTAGATGTATTTGCACCAGGAGTACAGGTATATTCAACAACTCCAGATAATGAATACAAGAAGTTTAATGGAACGTCAATGGCTTCTCCAGCAGCAGGAGGAGTTGCAGCATTAGTGCGTTCTTATTATCCTGAGTTAACAGCGAGTCAAGTAAAGCACATTTTAATGAACTCTGGAACGAAGATAGATTTAGAGGTTGTTAAACCAGGAACTAGAGATGAGATGGTACCTTTCTCAGAATTATCAGTATCAGGGCGTGTTGTAAATGCATACAATGCTGTTAGAATGGCTGATAGAATGGTAAACGGAAGAAAATAAAACCAGTATAAACAAGCTAAAAAAGAGCATTATTTTTTGATGCTCTTTTTTTGTTATAGGAAAACACATGCAACTAGAATTCAACAAAAAAACACAGGAATTAACAATAAAAGATGAAGTACCCATGCATTCATGGTTAATTATCTCTTTGATGTTGATTAATGGAATTAATATGGGAGTTCAGTTGTATTTAATGAGTTATAAAAACAATGAAACTCTTTTTGTTTTTATGTTTTTGCTTGCAGTAGTTTCTGTAGTAGTAATATTTTATTATGTGGTAAAAAGATCGTGGAAATCTAAATACTTACTTAATGAAATAGAAGGGATAGAAACCCGAAAAACCAACGGAAGAGATCGGGTTTTTCTAAAATTACGTAATGGAAAAAGACGTAGTTTTCCAGTATTAAAAAATGAAAAAGAACTAAGTGATTTTAAGAGAACACTAACCTTAATGGGGATTAAATCAGTTTAATATGAAGAAAATAATTTTAAGCCTTTTATTGTTACCGGTTATTTCTTGTGCTACTGTAAATAGTACAAAAAACAAAACCGTAACAAAAACAAAAGTACACAAGCAATCTAACCAAGGGTATTGGCAGCAACATGTTGATTATACTATGGATATTGATATGGATGTTAAAACATATCAATATAAAGGAACGCAAAAATTGGTGTACACAAACAATTCGCCTGATGCATTAAATAAAGTATTCTATCATTTATATTTCAATGCATTTCAACCAAACTCACAAATGGATGTTCGTTCAAGAAATATTCAAGATCCAGATAGAAGAGTAGGAGATCGTATTAGTAAATTATCACCTTCAGAAATAGGATACATTAAAGTAAGTTCTTTAAAACAAAACGGTTCGGAAGTAAAACACGAAACTGTTGGAACCATCTTAGAAGTTACATTAAATAAACCAATTCAATCAGGAGAAAGTGTAACGTTCGATATGATTTTTGATGCGCAAGTACCAAAACAAATCCGTCGTTCGGGTCGTAATAGTGCTGAAGGAGTTGCTTTGTCAATGACACAATGGTACCCTAAAATGGCTGAATATGATTTTGAAGGTTGGCATACACCACCATACTTAGGAAGAGAATTCCACGGAGTTTGGGGTAATTTTGAGGTAACACTTCATATAGATAAAAATTATGTAGTTGGAGGAACCGGGTATGTGCAAAATCCACAAGAAGTAGGTCATGGTTACGAAGACAAAACAAAACCATTAAACCTTCCTTCAGGAGATAAATTAACATGGAAATTCACTGCGCCAAACGTACATGATTTTACATGGGGAGCAGATCCAGAGTTTATTCATGATACCTATAAGATGGATAATGGAATCGATTTACATTTCCTTTACAAGAAAACATTAGATGCTGAATATTTAGAGAACTGGAAAAAACTACAACCTAAAACAGCTGAATTAATGAAGTATTTTAGTGAGCATATTGGGCAATACCCATATAAACAATACTCAGTTATTCAAGGTGGAGATGGAGGTATGGAATATGCAATGTGTACATTAATTACAGGGCAACGTAAATGGGGAAGCTTATTTGGTGTAACAGCACACGAATTAGCACATACTTGGTTCCAATTCTTGTTGGCAACCAATGAAAGTAAACACCCTTGGATGGATGAAGGGTTTACCACCTATATTTCAAACAAAGCAGAAAATGAAATTTTAGAAGAAGGGAAAGAAAATCCGCATGCAGGATCTTATCGAGGATATAATTACGTGGTAAAAAATAATATGGAAGAGCCTTTAACAACACATGCTGATAGGTATCATACAAATACAGCGTATGGAGTTGCGAGTTATTCAAAAGGAAATATTTTCTTATCTCAGTTAGAATATATTATTGGAAAAGAAAATGTAGCAAAAACGTTGAAGAAGTATTTTGAAGATTTTTCTTTTAAACACCCAACTCCAAACGATATTAAACGTACTGCTGAAAAAGTTTCAGGACTTCAGTTAGACTGGTATTTGAATGAATGGACGCAAACAACACATACTATCGATTACGGAATTAAATCAGTAAACGGAAAAGAAATTACCTTAGAACGTATTGGTCAAATGCCAATGCCTATTGATCTTGAGGTAATGTATACAGACGGTTCAAAAGAATCATTTAATATTCCGTTACGTATGATGCGTGGAGAAAAACCAACTAATGCTACAGTTATTACAGATTGGACTTTTGCACATCCAACGTATACTTTTACAACAAAAAAAGAGGTGAAATCAGTTGAAATTGATCCATCAAAACTAATGGCAGACGTAAATCAAGAAAACAACTCGTACGGGAAGTAAATTCAGACGATACATTAAATACCAAAAACGGAAAATCCATATAGGTTTTCCGTTTTTTTATTAAAAAAAATAATCCATAATTTTCTTTGTGTAATTATCTCATAGATTCTATGTAATTTTGTTGCTTAAACCTTTTAGGAAGCTCTTAAATTAATTAAGTTTTAAGAGAGAACTATAGAAGGTTGTAAAAATAGAACACGTACATAATTTATAAAGATGTCAGAAGAAAAGAAATCATTGAATTTTTTAGAGCAAATTGTTGAAGAAGATTTGGCAAATGGAATGCCAAAAGAAAATTTGCGTTTTCGTTTTCCGCCAGAACCAAACGGATACTTACATATAGGGCATACAAAAGCTATTGGTATTAGTTTTGGTTTAGGAGAAAAATACAATGCTCCAGTAAATCTTCGTTTTGATGATACAAACCCAGCAAAAGAAGAGCAAGAATACGTAGATGCTATTAAGCATGATGTTTCTTGGTTGGGGTATCAATGGGAAAAAGAATGCTATTCTTCTGATTATTTCCAACAATTATATGATTGGGCAGTGCAACTAATTAAAGACGGAAAAGCTTATGTAGATAACCAATCTTCTGAAGCAATGGCAGCGCAAAAAGGAACACCAACACAACCAGGAGTAGCAGGGCCAAATAGAGATAGAAGTGTTGAAGAAAACTTAGATTTATTCACACGTATGAAAAACGGTGAGTTTGAAGAAGGTTCTCATGTATTACGTGCTAAAATAGATATGGCTTCACCAAATATGTTAATGCGTGATCCTATCATGTACCGTATTTTAAAAAAAGAACACCACCGTACAGGAGATGACTGGGTAATTTATCCGATGTACGACTGGACACACGGAGAAAGTGATTATATAGAACAAATCTCTCATTCACTATGTTCATTAGAGTTTAAACCTCACCGTGAATTATACAATTGGTTTAGAGATAACGTGTATGAGTATAGTCAATCAGAATACCCATTACCACCAAAACAAAGAGAATTCTCTCGTTTAAACTTAAGCTATACGGTAATGAGTAAACGTAAGCTAATGAAATTGGTGGAAGAAGGAATCGTTTCAGGATGGGATGATCCACGTATGCCAACCATTTCAGGGTTACGTCGTCGTGGTTACACACCAGCAGCCATTCGTAGCTTTGTGGAAACAGTAGGAGTTTCTAAACGCGAAAATGTGATTGATGTAGCATTACTAGAGTTTAAAATTAGAGAAGATTTAAACAAAACAGCAAATCGTGTGATGGCTGTTTTAGACCCAGTAAAAGTGGTAATAGATAATTATCCTGAAAATCAAGAAGAGATTTTAATTGCTGAAAACAATCCAGAAGATGAAAATTCAGGAACAAGAGAAGTTCCATTTTCAAGAGAAATTTATATAGAACGTGAAGACTTTAGAGAAGAAGCAAATAAAAAATTCTTCCGTTTAAAATTAGGAAAAGAAGTCCGTTTAAAGAATGCATACTTTATCACGGCTAATAGCGTAGAAAAAGATGAAAATGGAAACATTACGGTAATTCATTGTACATACGATCCATTAACGAAATCAGGAAGTGGAACGGAAGAAAGCAAGCGCAAGGTAAAAGGAACCTTACACTGGGTATCTGTAAAACACGCAGTAAAGGCTGAGGTAAGAGCGTATGATAGATTGTTTTCAGATGAAGCACCAGATAGTCATAAAGACAAAGACTTTATGGAGTTCTTAAATCCGAATTCGTTAGAAAAAATTACGGCTTACGTTGAGCCAAGCTTACAAACAGCAAAAATTGGTGACCGTTTTCAGTTCCAACGTTTAGGATACTTTAATGTAGATGATGATTCAACAGCAGAAAATTTAGTATTTAATAAAACAGTTGGACTAAGAGATAACTGGACAAAAAAGAACGAGTAGGGTCAAAAGACATAAAAACAAATAAAAAACGTCGCTTTTAACAAAAAAGCGGCGTTTTTACTATGTAAAAACACTTATTTGTGGTTTTTGTGAAGAATGTTATATATTCTCCTGTTTTTTAACAAATTATAAGAAAATAATTTTATAAGTTTGATGTGATAATAAAAAAATTGATCACTTTTTATTATCAGCTAGCTAGTGAAAAAGGAAAAATGTTTATAAAATTGCGCACATTTTTCTTTTTAATTTTTTGGACGTGTTACCTCATACAAGCGGTGAGGATGTTTGTCTTCTTTAGAAAACCTGAGGAGAAGTAAAATATAAATAACCAAAATAAAAAAGATAAAACATGAAAAAAATAGTTTTAATTGTAACACTGAGCTTAACTTCATTTTCATTACTGAGTTTTAATTCTTTAGGTAATGAGAATCTAAGATCAACAGATACTGAAAATTTAATTGTTGAAGACTATCAAGAGGATGAATGTCAAGAGTATGCATTTTCTATTATTAGAACTTTATATGAACATTCAAGTTTTACATTACAAGAACTAGCTGACTATGAGTCATTTCTGTTAGCAAGCTGCTATTATGAAGTTTAATAATATTATTTTTTAATCAATTCAATACTACAGGAAATTATAATTTCCTCTAGTATTAATAACTTTTAGTTTAATGAAAGCAAAAGTAATTTATTTAATAACAATAATTATTTTTACCTATAATTATAAAGTTAATTCCCAAAATTCAAATGGTATAGTAACCTATACAGCTAGTTTATTAAAACAAAATGAAATAAACTTAGATACTCTAAAAGCATCTCAAAAAGTAAAAAAAGGAATAAGTGAATTAATGAGTAATAAAAATACTCTTGAATATCAACTAAAATTTAATAAGAATTTTTCATCTTTTAATAAAGTTGATCAATTAGAGTTAAATAAAAAAGAAAATATCCTATTAAAAATACTAGTTAACAGTGGAACATTTTATAATGATAAAAAGAATGATGTTACTGTAAATGCATATAGTTCTTATGGAGATTTATACTTAATTACTTACCCAAAAACTAATTGGTTAATTACTAATGAGACAAAAATTATTAGTGGATATTTATGTAGAAAAGCTATAACGAAAAAAACAAATAGTAAAACAAAAAAAGAAGATATAATTATAGCTTGGTTTACCTCAGAAATACCAATTAATTATGGACCTGTTCACTTTTCAGGTTTACCTGGTTTAATCCTAGAACTAGAGTTCACTGGAAAATACAGACTCAATGTTAAAGGAATACGAATGAATATTAAGGAAGAAAAAATTAAGATTCCTGAAAGTGGAATAAAAATGACTCTTGAGCAATATGAAAAAATGTTACAAAAAGCATTTGACTATAAGAAAAAAAAGTACAGTAAGTATAAATAAACATACCTCTAACTAATGCTTATCCCTCTACGGTTATAATTTACCTATTGTTAAAAGCAACAGATAAAACATGTTAAAATGAAAACACAAAATTATTTATTTATTACATTGTTTTTCTTCTTTTTAGTTAATGTATGTAATGGCCAAGAGGTAATTGGAAAAGTAATTTACAATGCTACAGTAGAAGAAACAAAAGAGTATAAAGAAAAATATAAATCACAAAATAATAGTCAAGATAAATTATTTAAAGCTATAGAAAAGGAAGGGGAGAAATTCAATTTAGAGCTTGTTTTTTCTAATCAAAATTCTGTTTATCAATTAATTGATCCGATGCGTAAGGGTTCGGAAAATCAGTATGCTTATAAAATGGCAAAGATAATTTATAAAGCAGGAAACAAGTTTTATTATTCAGTTAAAGATAAAACGATTACTAAGGAAGTAGATTTTTTAGAAAAAAACTATTTAATTGAGACCAAGAATGATTCTTCTAATTGGACAATGTTAAACAAACAAGAAAAAATAGGAGAATACGTATGCTACTTGGCAGAGAGAGAGTATGAGTATATGAGCAGGAAGGGTAAAACAAAGGTAAAACAAACTGTATGGTATACTCCAGAACTTGCTTTTCCTTTTGGACCCGCTAATTTTGTTGGACTACCTGGTTTAGTGCTCAAAGTAAAATCAGGTACAATTGTATACAATGCAAAACAAATTAAGATAAAACCAAAAGAAAAAATAAAATTAGAAAATATTACTAAGGGGAAAAGAATTTCTCAAAGTGAATTCAATAAAATAGCAAAAAAGGCAAGAGAAAACCTAATTAAGAGGTAGTTGATGTAGACAATGTACATTCGTTTAAATCATAATTCTTCTTTTGATAGCCATTGTGAGTTATTTCAGAAACACAGGGTTTATATGTGATAATATACATTGAAAACCTAAAATAAATATGAGTTGACAAAATCTTTTTATGATTAATTAAAAATAAATGAAAAAGAAAATAGCACTTATTTTTTTTACTTTACTGATTAACATTTTATCAAGTGCTCAAACAATTGTCTTCAAAGGAATAGTAAAAGATAGTTTACAAAAACCGCTATCATTTGCCAATGTAATAGCAAAACCTCAAATAACAACAGAAAACATGCGCTTTGCTATTTCTGATGAAGAGGGTAGGTATCGTTTAGAGCTTATCAAAAACAGTATTTATACTATTAGTGTTAGTTATTTGGGGTATGAAACAACAAGTTTTACAATAACACCTGCTGAAAATATAATTAAAGATATTGTTTTAGTTGAGGCTAAAAACCAGTTAGATGAAGTTATCATAGAATTACCTGTTACCGTAAAACAAGACACTATTATTTATAATACTGATAAGTTTATAGATGGAAGTGAACGTAAACTAAAAAATGTATTAAAAAAACTGCCAGGTGTTGAAGTAGATAAAAACGGAGGGGTTACGGTACAAGGAAAAAAAGTAACTAAACTACTAGTAGATGGTAAAAAGTTTTTTGGAGGTGGTACCAAGCTGGGGGTAGAGAATATTCCAGCGAATGCAGTTGATAAGGTAGAAGTCATTGATAACTATAATGAAGTTGCTTTTTTAAAAGGTGTATCAGATTCTGATGATATGGCGATGAACATTCAATTAAAAGAAGACAAAAAGCGTTTTGTGTTTGGAGATGTTGAAGCAGGAGCTAATGTTGGTTATGATTCTTACCATAAAGCTAGTGCTAATTTATTTTATTATTCACCAAAAAATAATGTAAACTTTATAGGGAACCTAAATAATATAGGCGAAAAAACATTTACATTTGAAGATTACATGAATTTCCAAGGAGGTGTTAATGCTGTGTTTAGTGGTAACTTTAACTGGAAAGGTGGTGATTTTTCTCAATTTTTAGAAAATAGTGATGTTTTAAGCAGTAGTCAACGCTTTGGAGCGTTGAATATAACCAAAACGGTAGCGAGTAAATTAGATGTTTCTGGGTATGTGATTTTTTCACAGAGTAATACTACTAGTTTTAGTGAAGTGCTTAATGAGTACATTACGTTTAGTGAAGATAAAAGTAAAAAGTCAAGCAGTGAAAACTTGCTAGGTATTGGTAAATTAAATATGGAGTATGCTCCAAATACCAAAGAGCAATGGTATGTAAGAACTCAGGTAAAAAAATCGAATATATCTAATGAAAATAGCATTTCGTCTGTAATTAATACAGATAATAATAACATTTTTACCGATAGAGAAAATAATATTTGGTATGTAAATCAAAATATTGAATGGCACAAAGACCAGTCTAACACACATACCTTTTCTGCAATAGCTGATTATACGTTTGACAAGAATAGTCCTAATAGTAGTTGGATAGCATCAGACACATACGCTAAAACTATACAAAATATTGTACAGCCTGTAGATACGACACAAAGTCAATTGCGGTTATTTCAAGACAAGTTTACTGAGAAACACTATTTATACACAGTCTTTAAAGATTTTTGGGTGTTAAATACTAATAACCACATTTATTCGACAATTGGAAATACCTATCAACAAGAAAAGTTTTCAAGTAATGATTTTCAGTTATTAGACGATGAGAGTAGGAATGATTTTACATCAGACGGATTTAACAACAATACTATTTTTAAACATAACGATTTTTTTGCAGGGATTCATTACAAATTCCGTACAGGAATATTTACGTTTAAACAAGGTGCCTACTTGCATAACTACCATTGGAAGATAAAACAGGAACAGCTTATTGATAAACAGAAGTGGGTATTACTGCCCGACTTTTTAATGAAAGTAGAATTCAATAAGTCAAAGAAAATAGAGTTGAATTATAATTTAAAAACAAACTTTTCAAATGCTTCTCAGTTAGCCAATCGTTTTTACTTACAATCTTATAACTCGGTGTTTAGAGGGAACTCAAATTTAGAAAATGAACTATATCATTCGGCACGTATACGTTACAGTCGTTTTAGTTTATATAAAGGGTTGGTGTTATTTGGAACAGCGCGATATACTAAAAAAGTAAAAGGTTTTAGAAATGCTGTGAATTTTGATGGTGTAAATCGCTTTTTAACAACACAGTTACTTGAAAACCCGAATGAAGATTGGAGTGTTAGAGGTTCTTTAAGAAAGAAAATAAAAAAAATACGTTATAAACTTAGCGGGGCATATAATAATTCAAAGTACTTACAAAGTGTTAATAATGTCTTTGTAACAAATAAAAATACCAACTACAACTTTGAAATAGGTGCAGAAACTTTATTAGATAAGTTTCCAACGATAGAGGTTGGTTATAAAAGAACCAGAGGTAACTACACTTCTAGTAATTCTACCTCAAGTTTTATAATCAATGAGCCTTTTGTAACTATAGATTATGATTTTTTAAAAGGTTTTATTTTTAATTTTGATTATAGGCATTATGATTATCAAAATAAATCATTAGTAGTTAAAAATAAGTATGACATTGCAAATGCTACTTTATCGTATCAAAAAGAAGATAGTCCATGGTTATTTAAACTTACAACTCAAAATTTATTTAATACAAACTTCAGGCAAAGTAATAGTTTTTCAGATTACTTAATTTCTGACACTAAAACACATATAATGCCAAGAGTTGTGTTATTTAGTATTGGGTACAAACTGTAGTTTTAACTAAAATTATCTTTCTTGTTTTTTTGGATATTTCTTATGAAACATACTTTTTTGTGGAAAAAAAGCGCACTTTTCTTTTAAAAAAAATCAATTTTCACTTTTCATTAGAATATGTATCTTTACAGATTAAGGATAGTTGTTATAAAGTAAATTTTATACGACTGAAAATCAAATAATAAAAATATTTTTTGATACTGTAAATACCACAGGTTTAAAAAATATTTCAAAAAAATATACTATCGTATGAGTTGTAGCAGTTGCTCAACTAACAAAAGCGGTGTGCCAAATGGCTGTAAGAGTAACGGAAATTGTGCAACAGGCACATGTGGAAGTGGAAATAAACTCGCTGTTTTTGATTGGTTATCAAATATGACTTTACCTTCAGGTGAAGCACCATTTAATATTTTTGAAGTCCGTTTTAAAAATGGACGAAAACATTTTTATAAAAACTCTGAAAACTTAACTCTTTCCATGGGAGATGTGGTTGCAGTTGAAGGATCTTCAGGGCACGATGTTGGTATTGTTTCTTTAGCAGGAGAGCTTGTAAGAGTTCAAATGAAAAAAAGAAAAATTACTGCAGATAGTGATGAAGTAAAGAAAATTTACAGAAAAGCCTCTCAAAAAGATATTGATGTTTGGCAAGAAGCCAGAGAAAGAGAATTAGAAACACAACGAAAAGGAAGAGAAATTGTTAGCCGTTTAGGCTTAAAAATGAAACTTTCTGACGTTGAATATCAAGGAGACGGAACCAAAGCTACGTTTTATTACACAGCAGATGAACGTGTAGATTTTCGTCAGTTAATTCGTGACTTAGCTAGCGCTTTTTCTATTAGAGTAGAAATGCGTCAGGTAGGAATGCGTCAAGAGGCAGCTCGTTTAGGAGGAATTGGCTCTTGTGGTAGAGAATTATGTTGTTCTACTTGGTTAACCGATTTTAGAAAAGTAAATACAGCAGCAGCCCGCTATCAGCAGCTATCATTAAATCCGTTAAAACTAGCAGGACAGTGTGGTAAGTTAAAATGTTGTTTAAACTACGAATTAGATACGTATTTAGATGCATTACAAAGCTTTCCAAAGCAAGATAAAGTGCTAAAAACAGAAAAAGGAGACGCTGTTTTTGTTAAGATGGATATCTTTAAAAAACTACTTTGGTACACTTATAAAGAAGAAAGTTTTAAATGGTATAAACTATCGTTAGAACAAGTTCAAGAAATTATAGAGTTAAATAAAAATAATGAACTTGCGTTACCGTTAGAAGAATATGAATTGGAGATAACCGAAGAAATTTCAGTTGACTTTGAAAATGTTGTTGGTCAAGATAGTTTAACCCGTTTTGATGTACCTAAAAAAAGTCGTAAAAACAGTAGACGTAGAAAAAGAAAACCAACAAGTAAAACGGAAGTAGATAAGCAACCGCAAACAAATAAAAGGCAAAAGAAAAAACCACAAGGGAAAACGGAAAAAACTGAAGGAGGCCAAAAAACAGAAAAAAAGAGAGTTGATAATAGGAAACCAAGACCTAAAAACAACCCTAAAACCAGAAAGCCCAAACCAGAAAATAAAACTACGGATAAACCGCAAGGGCAACCAAAGAAAACAAAGAACCCTAGGAGGAAAAATAACAATCAACGAAAAAGAAACAATAGCGATAATAAAAATAATACCAATAATGAGAAATAAAATTGGCCTCTTTTTTTTAGTAGCCATGCTATTAGCTTCATGTGATTCAAATAGTGAGTTTGATAAATATATTGCGCTTCCTAAAAGCTCATGGAATAAAAGAAATACAATACAATTTACATTTCCAATTAATGACTCTATTGGTAAGAAAAACCTTTTTATAAACCTTAGAAATAATAAAGATTATGCATACAGTAATCTTTTTTTAATTACACAAATGAATTTTCCTGATGGACAAATAATCATAGACACGTTAGAATATGATATGGCTGATGTTACAGGAAAATTTTTAGGACAAGGTTTTACAGATATTAAAGAAAATAAACTTTTTTATAAAGAAAATATAACGTTTCCCCGAAAAGGAGAGTATACTTTTAAAGTTCGACAAGCCATGCGGAAAAATGCAGAAATAGAAGGTGTTGAAGAATTAGAAGGAATAACTCATGTGGGGTTTAGAATAGAAAAAATAAAGTAATGACAGAGAAGAAAACAACAAGTTTTAGTAAGTATATTAAATGGTTTTGGGGCATTATTATAGGAGGCTTTCTATTTGTTAGCCTGCTTTTTTTGCTAGCTTCTTGGGGAGTATTTGGAGCACTACCTACTTTTGAAGAATTAGAAAACCCAGAAAATAATTTAGCAACAGAAATTATTTCATCAGATGGGAAAACTTTAGGAAAATATGCTGTTGAAAATAGAACACCCATAAAGTACAAAGACATACCAGAGAGCATGGTTAAAGCGTTAGTGGCAACAGAAGATGAACGCTTTTATGAACATTCAGGAATAGACTTTAGAGGAACAGCAAGAGCTATTTTTAAACCGGGAAGTGGAGGAGCGAGTACAATAACTCAACAGCTAGCTAAAATGTTGTTTACAGGAAAAGCTTCTCGAAATATTTTAAAAAGGGTACTTCAAAAAGTAAAAGAATGGGTCGTAGCTATTAAACTTGAGCGTCAATACACGAAAGAAGAAATCATAACCATGTATTTAAATAAATACGACTTCTTAAATCAGGCAGTCGGAGTTCGTTCTGCAGCGCGTATTTATTTTGGAAAAGAACCCAAAGAGTTAGATGTAGAAGAGTCTGCAATGTTAGTAGGAATGCTTAAAAACTCTTCTTTGTTTAATCCGTTAAGAAGAAAAGAGATGGTAAAGCAACGAAGAAATGTTGTTTTAAAACAAATGAATAGAAATGAATTTATCACTCAGCAACAAAAAGACTCATTACAAAAGTTAGGTTTAGGGCTCAATATTAATAGAGAAGGTCATAGTGATGGTTTAGCCACATACTTTAGAGAACATTTGAGAAGCATTTTGAAAGAATGGGTAAAAGAACATCCGAAGCCAAACGGAGAAGAATATAATATTTACAGAGACGGATTAAAAATTTATACAACGATAGATTCTCGTATGCAGAAGTATGCAGAAGAAGCAGTGTATGAACACATGGCTAACCTTCAATCATATTTTGACAAAGAACAAAAAAGAAATAAAACGGCACCTTTTTATGATATTAGCAAAAGTGATATAGACAAAATTATAAGAAGAGCCAAACAAAATTCAGATCGTTACAAGCGAATGAAGTTAGCTGGGAAATCTGAAGAGGAAATAGATAAAGCATTTAAGACCGAAACCGATATGCGCATTTTTACTTGGAAAGGTGAACGCGATACGGTAATGACCCCTTACGATTCAATTCGTTACTATAAATATTTCTTGCGTTCAGGTTTGGTATCTATTGAGCCTCAAACAGGTCATATAAAAGCGTGGGTAGGAGGAATCAATCACAAATACTTTAAGTTTGATGCAGTAGAGCAACAAAAACGCCAAGTAGGTTCAACATTTAAACCATTTGTATACGCCACAGCCATCAATCAGCTAAAAATGTCTCCTTGTGATATGTTACCTAATACTCCATATACAATTCCTAAGGAAAAATACGGAATGCCAGAAGATTGGACACCTAAAAATGCAGGAGGTAAATACGGAGGTGAACTGACATTAAAAGAAGCCTTAGCAAAATCAATAAATGTGATTACAGCACAATTAATTGATAAAGTCTCACCTATAAATGTAGTTCGACTTGCAGAGTCTTCAGGAATAACATCTAAATTAGAGGCAAATCCGTCTATTGCATTAGGAGCAATTGACTTATCGTTATTAGAAATGGTAAGTGCATACTCAACTTTTGCCAATAAAGGATTGCGTGTAAGTCCATTAATGATTACCCGAATAGAAGATAAAAACGGAACTGTTTTAGAAGAGTTTGTACCTGAAACTAAAGAAGTGTTAAGTGAAGAGTCTGCATATGTAATTTTAGACCTTATGAAAGGAGTAACTCAAGTAGGTTCTGGAGCTCGTTTACGATCAACATGGACATCAGGGGGAGATGCAGTAACAGGGTTTCCTTACAAGTTTACAAATCCTATAGCAGGTAAAACAGGTACAACGCAAAACCAATCTGATGGTTGGTTCATGGGAATTGTTCCTAACTTAGCAACTGGTGTTTGGACTGGAGGAGAAGATAGAGCTACACATTTTGCAGGATTAAGATATGGACAAGGTGCGACCATGTCATTACCAACTTGGGCAATTTTTATGAGAAAGTGTTATGAAGATAAAACATTAGATATTAGTCAAGAAAGTTTTGAAAAACCTAAAGATATAAGTATAAACTTAGACTGTTCAAAAGTTGAGGAACCAAAAGAAGGAGAGGAACAAGAAGCAGTACCAGACGATACAGATTTTTAGTAAATTGTAAAGTATTTAAAACCTCACTTAGTGAGTAAAGCTTAAAAACAACAACTATAATGATAAATAAAAAAGTAAATAACGTACAAGAAGCATTGCAGGGTGTACAAGATGGAATGACCTTTATGTTAGGAGGGTTCGGTTTATGTGGAATACCTGAAAATGCTATTGCTGAGTTAGTAAAAATAGGAGTAAAAGATGTTACTTGTATTTCCAATAACGCAGGAGTTGATGATTTTGGTTTAGGGTTGTTATTACAACATCGTCAAATAAAGAAAATGATTTCTTCTTACGTAGGAGAAAATGATGAATTTGAGCGTCAAATGTTGTCTGGAGAATTAGAAGTAGAATTAACACCTCAAGGAACTTTAGCCGAAAAATGTAGAGCAGCACAAGCAGGATTCCCAGCATTTTATACCCCAGCGGGTTATGGAACAGAAGTAGCAGAAGGAAAAGAAACTCGTGAGTTTGATGGAAAAATGTATGTATTGGAACCAGCATTTAAAGCAGACTTTGCTTTTGTAAAAGCATGGAAAGGTGATGCTGCTGGAAACTTAATTTTTAAAGGAACTTCAAGAAACTTTAACCCAAATATGTGTGGGGCAGCTACCATTACAGTTGCTGAGGTTGAGGAGTTAGTCCCAGTAGGAGAATTAGACCCAAATCAAATTCATATTCCAGGAATTTTTGTACAACGTATTTTTCAAGGAGAAAAGTATGAGAAGAGAATTGAACAACGAACCGTTCGCAAACGAGACTAGTCTTTAATGAATCAATTTGAAAATTTGAAAATGTAACAAAGAGAAGTGATAAAGAAAATTTAATTGTAAAATTAACTTTTGAGTTTTCTCTTGAAATCATCAAGTTTTCAGAAGAAATAAGGGCTTTACATCGTTATGAAATGGCATCTCAGGTTTTTAGAAGTGGAAGATCAATAGGAGCCAATATTAGAGCAGCACAAAATGCAGAAAGTAAAGCAGATTTTATTCATAAATTTAAAATTTCAGCGAAAGAAGCTGATGAATTAGAGTATTGGTTATTATTATGTGAACAATCAGAATTTTATCCAAGCCCAAAAAAGAAGTTACTAACAGATTTGAAAACAATTATTAAGATAATAAGTAAAATAATAGCTTCTTCAAAAAAGAAGTAATTATCAAATTTTCAAATCAACAAATTTTCAAATTAAAAAATGTTAGATAAAAACGGAATAGCGAAGAGAATCGCAAAAGAAGTAAAAGACGGATATTATGTAAACCTTGGTATCGGAATACCAACATTAGTAGCCAACTTTGTTCGTGATGATATTGAAGTAGAATTTCAATCAGAAAATGGAGTATTAGGTATGGGACCTTTTCCTTTTGAAGGAGAAGAAGATGCAGATGTTATCAATGCAGGAAAACAAACGATAACAACTATGCCTGGAGCTAGTTTTTTTGATTCTGCTACTAGTTTTTCAATGATTCGTGGAAAACATGTTCACTTAACTATTTTAGGAGCTATGGAAGTAGCTGAAAATGGAGATATAGCGAACTGGAAAATACCAGGGAAAATGGTGAAAGGTATGGGAGGAGCAATGGATTTAGTAGCCTCTGCCGACAACATTATTGTAGCAATGATGCATACCAATAAAAGGGGAGAATCAAAGCTGCTTAAAAAATGTTCCTTACCATTAACAGGTGTAGGTTGCGTAACAAAAATTGTAACCAACCTGGCGGTATTAGAAATTAAAGACAATAAATTTCACTTATTAGAAAGAGCACCGGGAGTATCTGTAGAAGAAATTCAAGCAGCTACAGAAGGAACTTTAATTGTGGAAGGAGACATCCCAGAAATGGATATTTAACAAAATTATAGGATAAAAAAAAGACGTAAAGCACTATGCTTTACGTTTTTGTATTTTAACAAATAGATGAAAATAATCTCATACAACGTAAACGGAATTAGAGCCGCATTGAAAAAAGGGTTTATAGATTGGTTACAAGCAGCAAATCCTGATGTAATATGCATTCAAGAAACCAAAGCTCACAAAGAACAATTAGATGTAACTGAGTTTGAAAACGCAGGCTATCCATATCATTTTTGGTTTTCAGCAGAAAAAAAAGGGTATTCATCAGTAGCTATTTTTTGTAAGGAAGAACCAAACCATGTAGAGTATGGTACGGGAATTGAATCGATGGACTTTGAAGGAAGAAATCTTCGTGTAGATTTCGATGAGGTATCTGTAATGAGTATGTATTTACCTTCTGGAACTAATAGTGCTCGATTAGACTATAAATTCAACTACATGGATGAAATCTTAACCTATGCTACTGAGTTAAGAAAAGAAATTCCTAACTTAGTTATTTGTGGAGATTACAATATTTGTCATGAAGAAATAGATATCCACAATCCAAAAATGAAAGGAGTATCTGGGTTTTTACCAGAAGAACGAGAATGGTTAGGGAAATTTATCAATAGCGGGTTTATTGACAGTTTCCGTCACTTACATCCAGAAAAACAAGAATATTCTTGGTGGAGCTACCGAGCGAATGCAAGAGCAAATAACAAAGGTTGGCGCATTGATTATAATATGGTAACCGAACCATTAAAAAATAAAATTTCAAGAGCATATATTTTACCAGAAGCAAAACATTCAGATCATTGCCCAATTGCTGTTGAATTAGATTTATAAAACCAAGATGAAGAAATTACTAACACTACTCCTTTTTACAACTTCAATTTTTGCGCAACAACCTGTTGATAGCTTATTCGTAGCTAAAGACAGTGTTAATATTGTAGTAAACGATTCTATAAATCCAACACAAAACCAAGAGCTATTTTCTACGGAAGATTTAAAAATGATTGATAGTTTACTAATTGAAGAAAAATTCAACTCATCATTGTTTGATAGTATTCAATATGTAATCAACGATAAAGACATCCTAGGAAATACAACCACAATTCTTACAACCGATTTATTAAAAAAAAGATTGCAAGATTTAAATGTAAAAACACCGTTTCATTTAGAGTACAACCCTGCGTTAGAAAAAGTAATAAACAGTTACTTAAAATACCGTAAAAAGTATTATCCAGCCTTAATGGCTCGTGCTCAATATTACTTTCCAATGTTTGAGCAGTACTTGGATCAGTATAATATCCCGTTAGAAATGAAGTACTTGGCTATTGTTGAATCTGCTTTGAGACCAGATGCTCGGTCTTGGGTAGGAGCAACAGGTTTATGGCAGTTTATGTATGGAACAGGAGTTCAGTTTGATTTGAAAGTAAATTCGTATGTAGATGAACGCCAAGATCCAGTAAAATCAACAAAAGCAGCCTGTCAATACTTAAGTCAACTATATAAAATTTTTGGTGATTGGGATTTAGCCTTAGCAGCATATAACTCAGGGCCTGGAAATGTGTCAAAAGCAATAAAGCGCTCAGGAGGGTATAAAAACTATTGGAATATACGTCCGTTCTTACCCCGTGAAACAGCAGGATATGTACCAGCATTTTATGCAACGATGTATATTTTTGAATACGCAGAAAAGCACCATATTTATCCTGAAGCACCTAAAATCTTCAATTTTGAAACAGATACAGTTCGTGTAAAAAGAACCATAAGTTTTGATCAGATTTCAGAAAAAACAGGCATAGACTCAGATTTACTAGCTTTCTTAAACCCGTCGTATAAGCTAGATATTATCCCATATGTAAAAGAAAAAAACTACGCAGTTCGACTCCCTCGAAGAAACTTAATGGATTTCTTAGAAAAGGAAAACGAAATTTACACTTTAGCAAATGAAGACGATGCTAAAAGAGAGAAACCATTGCCAAAATACTTCGAAATGGATAAACGTATTCGTTACAGAGTTCGAAGTGGAGACTACTTAGGAAAAATAGCTAATAAGTTTGGAGTACGCGTAAGTGATATTAAACGGTGGAATGGCTTACGAACTCACCACTTAAAAGTAGGCCAAAGATTGAGTATTTACCCTAAAAGAATGGCTGTACCAAAAGAGGTTTCAAAGAAAAAATATAAAACACCAACAGGTAAGCATGAGGTGTATGTTGTTAAAGAAGGAGATTCGTTATGGACCATTTCAAAAAAGTATCCATCAGTTTCTGTTGAAGAAATTAAAAAATGGAACAATATTTGGAGTGTTAAAAGTTTGAAACCAGGAATGAAACTTAAAATTTTTAAAAGCTAAAAAAACAACGACTAAACACCACAAACTATGAATAAACTAATAGCATTATTTGTCCTAATATTTATAACTGTTTCCTGTAAAAATAAAGGAGGGAAAAGCGACTATGTTTTACCAACATCAAATGGAAACACCAATAAAATATTAGTAGTTATTAAAGGAAATGATTGGGAAGGCAAAATAGGAGATGAGATCCGTTCTGTTTTTGGAGAGCATCAAGTAGGCTTGCCTCAACCAGAAACATTACTTTCTGTAAGTCAAATAGACCCTGTTGGATTTAGTGGGTTTATGAGACATGCAAAAGCAGTTTTAATTCTTAGAGAAGGAGAGAAAGAAAAAATAGCTGTAGAAAAAAATAAATATGCTGATCCTCAGATATTAGTTTATGCAACGGCCAAAAGCAAAGGAGATTTGGTTGATTTAATTCGCAACAGAGGAAAAGAAATAATTAAATTATTTAAAGACGAAGATGTAAAATTTACTCAAAGCATTTTTAACAAAGAAAAATTAGATGAAACTCAATTTAACACAATAAAAAAATTAGGGATTTCATTAACCATCCCAGAAAGATTTAGATTAGTTGAAGATACTGGAGATTTTTTATGGTTGCGTCAGCACTTAAAAAGTGGAATTGCAAGAGGAGATGGAACCAATAATATTTTAGTGTATAGTTATCCATTAGAAGATGAAAGCAAGGTAGAAGATAATATAACAAAAATGCGAGATACCATAGGTAAAAAATACATACCTGGAAGCAAAGAAGGAATGCACATGATTACCGAGCAGGCATATACACCATTCACTTTTGATGCAGAAATTGATGGAAGAAAAGCTTATGAAACAAGAGGGAAATGGGAAGTGAAAAATGATTTTATGGCAGGACCATTTATTAATTACACAATAATCGATAAAAAAAACAAACGGGTTCTTGTTTTTGAAGGTTTTACCTATGCACCCTCAGTAAATAAAAGAGACTTTATCTTTGAGTTAGAAGCGATAGCAAAGTCGTTAAAAATCAAATAAAAAAGATAATACCATAAGAAATAAGTAAAAGCATTAAACGTGAGTTTGATGCTTTTTTTGTTATATTTGATTGACAACCAAAACGTTATAATCTTATGAAATTTAATTTTTTAATTACAGCAATTGCTGCATTAGTACCTATGATAATGGGTTTTATTTGGTATGGACCGATGCTTTTTAAGAACGCATGGATGAAAGAGGTCGGTTTTACCGATGAATCTATGAAGGGGTCAAACATGGGGCTCATTTTTGGCTTAGCGTATGTATTTAGTTTTTTGTTAGCTTTTATATTACAAACATTAGTAATTCATCAATGGGGAGTACAATCAACTTTAATGGGAGAAGCAGGATTTATGGAGCAAACAGGAGGAGCCTATGCTTATTTTCAAGAATTTATGGCAAACTTTGGAGATCGATTTAGAACATTTAAACACGGAGCCCTTCACGGAACGATGATAGGCCTACTAATTGGCTTGCCTATTCTAGCCACTCAGGCATTGTTTGAAAGAAAAAGCGTTAAATATGTCGCTATTAATGCTGGGTATTGGATTATTACACTAGCTTTAATGGGAGGAGTAATTTGTCAATGGGCGTAAAAAACCTCTTGTAATAATATATTAAAAAGCATCAATTTTTAAATTGGTGCTTTTTTTATGTAACAAAAAACTGTAGAAAAAGACAAATAAGATAATCAACCAAAAACAAAACCAAATGATTGCACATTTTTTAAAGTTAGAGTGGAAGCAGTTTTTTCGCTCCTCTTATTTCGGAAAAAGTATTGCATTAAAAATTATCATGGGCCTTTTTGCATTGTATATGCTAGTTTCATTTTTAATGATAGGAATAGGAGGGTATTTTTTCATTAAAAAAGAATATCCAGATATAGATCCTCTTTTTTTTGTGAATGGATTTCTTGTTTTTTTACTACTAGGAGATTTAATTTTTCGCTATTTAATGCAAAAATTACCAGTACTAAACATTAAGCCGTTTCTAAACTTACCAGTAAAAAAAGAAAAGTTAGTTCATTTTGTATTAGGAAAATCAGCAGTGTCATTCTTCAATATAATGCCGTTGTTTTTTTATGTGCCTTTTTCAATAGTATTAATAGGGCAAGGTTATGATGTTATGGGGGTTTTAGGGTGGTTGTTTTTAATGCTTACGCTGGTGTTAAGTGCTAACTATGTAAATTTCCTAATCAATAAAAATAATTACGCACTGGGAGCAATGATTGCTGTACTAGCGATATTGTTTTTTGCAAATAAATACCAGCTATTTAACGTAAACGATGTATTTGCACCTGTTTTTCAATCAGTATATAATTTTCCTGCTTTTGCATTAATAGGAGTGGTTCTATTGATAGGTTTATATTATGTAAACTTTAAACTATTAAGAGAAAAAGCCTATTTAGATGATGCCATAAAAAGTAAAGATGAAGTAGCCAAGGAGTCTAATTTGTCTTTTGTTGATAGACTAGGAGATGTCGCACCATTTATTAAAAATGATATTCGTCAAATTTGGAGGAATAAACGTACCAAAACAGTATTTTTTATGTCGTTTATATTTCTTTTTTACGGAACTATTTTCTTTGGAGAAGAAACATATCGAGAAAAAATGCCTGCTTTCTTAGTCTTTGCAGCAATTTTTGTGACAGGAGGTTTTACGATAAATTATGGACAATTTATTCCTGCGTGGGATAGTGAGTACTACAACATGCTTATGAGTCAAAATATTCGTTACCGAAAATTCTTAGAAAGTAAGTGGTATTTAATGGTTGTAATGTCAGGAGCATTATACCTATTGAGTATTCCTTATGTTTACTTCTATGGAGTAAACATTTTTTTAATGATAACCGCAGGAGCAATATTTAATATTGGTTTTAACTCGCTCTTTTTGTTATTTGCAGGTTCTTTTAACCGAAAACGTATAGATCTAAATAAAAGTGGGTTTTCAAATTATCAAGGAACCAGTGCAACCCATTTTTTAATCATAATTCCCATAATCGGAATTCCTATGTTCCTATTCTGGGTTTTCAACAAGTTTGTCAGCTTTAATGCAGGAGTTTTAGCAATTGCTATTGCAGGAGTACTAGCATTAGCGTTCAAAAATTACTTTATGAACTTTATAGAAAAAAGATACATTAAAAGTAAGTACGCAGTAATACATGCATTCAGCCAAAAATCATAACAACCCAAAAACGAAACAAAATGATATTTATAAATAACATTTCAAAAACATACGGAACTACACAAGTCTTAAACTTAGAAGCGTTAAAAATACCTAAGGGACAATCTTTTGGATTAGTAGGAAATAATGGAGCAGGAAAAACGACGCTATTTAACCTGCTGTTAGATTTAATTAGACCAACTACAGGAGAAATTATAAATAATGAAGTTACTGTAAATAAAAGTGAAAATTGGAAGACGTTTACAGGGTCGTTTATAGATGAAACTTTTTTAATAGGGTACTTAACACCTGAAGAATATTTTGATTTTGTTGGTGACTTACGTGGAATGAATAAAGCTGATGTACAAAACTTCTTAGCTCAATTTGATGAGTTTTTTAATGATGAAATTTTAGGAAAGAAAAAGTATTTACGAAGTTTAAGTAAAGGAAATCAGAAAAAGGTAGGTATTGTTGCTGCAATGATGGGGAATCCGCAAGTGATAATTTTAGACGAACCTTTCGCTAATTTAGACCCTACAACACAAATTCGACTAAAAAAAATCATCAAAAAACTAACAGAAAATAACGACGTTACAGTATTGGTTTCTAGCCACGATTTAAGTCATGTAACAGAGGTTTGTGAGCGTATAGTAGTTTTAGACAAAGGAAACATTGTAAAGGATATAAACACATCGCAAGAAACCTTACAAGAATTAGAAAGCTATTTTTCTGCATAAAACAAGGTAGAAATCATCTTATAATTATTATTTTTACCTCTTTACGTACAAAAAATACAATTATTACGTTGTTGTACTGTAAAAACAATAGTATATGAAAAAAGGGGTAAAGATAATAGTATTCAGTGTTTTAGCAGCTATCGTGTATTCGTGTAGTGTTAAAAAAGATGCTTTTGTGAACCGAAGTTACCATGCAGTTACTACAAAGTACAATGTGCTTTTTAATGGAGAGCAAGCGTATTTAAAAGGACTTAACGAACTTCAAGAAAAGCACGAAGACAATTTTTGGAAACGCTTACAAATAGAACCTATATCTTTTGATGAGAGCAAACTAACGACAAAAGTACTCAACCCTGGAACAGGATTTAATGTAGATGAAGAAGAGAATAAAAGCCTTACGCCTTTTGAAAAAGCAGAAGAAAAAGCGATAAAAGCAGTTCAAACTCATTCAATGAACATCAATGGCTATGAAAGAAATAGCCAGATAGATGACGCTTATTTGTTGTTAGGAAAGTCAAGATACTATACCCAACGGTTTATTCCTGCCTTAGAAGCTTTTAATTACGTAATAGTTAATTATCCGAAAGCGGACTTAAATTACGAAACAAAAATTTGGAGGGCTAAGGCAAATATTCGCTTAGGGAATGAAAAAAGAGCAATAGAAACCCTGCTGTTGCTATTAGATGTTTTAGATGAGAAAGAAAGAATAAATAAATCAGTCAAGGAGGAAGCTTATACCGCCATGGCAATGGCTTATGAGCAAACTGATACCATTCAAAAAATGGTAGACTACCTAAAATTGGCTACTAAAACACATTATAACAGAGAGCAGTCAGCTCGAAATATGTTTGTTTTAGGTCAGGTTTATAGTGAATTAGACAGAAAAGACTCCGCAAGAATGGTGTTTCAAAAACTATCAGAATTTAAAAGAGCACCAGATAAATTCCGTATAAGAGCGAATATTGAACTTGCTAAAAATACTCCGAATGATTCAACATCAATACTAATGTTGGCGAGGTTGAGAAAACTGATTAAAAATTCTGATAACCGTAAGTTTTTAAACGAATTATATTATCAGGCAGGAGTAATTCAAGAAGGGAGAAATAATCCTGAAGCAGCAGCAGAATATTATAAAAAATCGTTACAAGCGAAACACAATAACAACTACCAAAAAACCTATGCGTATGAACGTTTAGCAAACATGGCTTTTGAAAAAGAAAACTACTTGTTAGCGGGTTCATATTACGATAGTATATTGCAAGTTGTTTCCAAAGAATTCGATCAAGAAAAAAGAATTCGTAGAGTTCGTAGAAAAAATAAAGGGCTCACAACTTTAAGGAAGTACGAAGAAACAGTTAAAAAGAATGATAGTATTCTTGGCTTGGTAGCTATGACATCAGAAGAAAGAACTTCTTTTTTTGAAGCGTACATAGAAAAAATAAAGAAAGAAGATGAAGAAAAAAGACAACAAATACTCAATGCTCAGAACTTTGGAAGCGGTTTTGGAGGTGGAACAGCTATAAATAATAATGCAAATAAAGGGAAGTGGTACTTTTACAATACGCAAGCCTTAGGATTTGGGAGAGCAGAGTTTCAAAAAATATGGGGAACACGCCCACTAGAAGACAACTGGCGATTATCAGACAAATCTATTGGTGTCGCAGACAATGTGTCAAATGATACAGATGGGAATAAAGTAAATAAGAGGTATGAGCTTTCAACATATCTTGATGCCATACCTACAGATGAAAATATAATTAATGAGCTAGTAAAAGAACGCAACGACGCATTATATCAACTAGGGTTAATTTATAAAGAGCAGTTTACAAATGAAACATTAGCCATTAAAAACCTGGAGCGTTTAAGAGAAGTTAGCACAGATGACACGTTGGAATTGCCTATAAGTTACCATTTGTATCAGATCTATAAAAAACAAGGAGAAGTAGCTAAGGCAAATGAGTACAAGACTATTATTTTACAGAAGTATCCAGAAACAAGTTTTGCTCAAATAATCTTACATCCTGATAAGAAACTTGTAGAAGAGACCAAAGAAGATGAGGTTTTAAATAAATACAAAGAAATATACTATTTATATAAAGAAAATAAGTTTGAAGAGGTTGTTAATGAGATAGATAATTTTTCAACTACCCTAAAAAATTCAAATTTAATCCCTAAATTTGCCCTCCTAAAAGCCTTGGCTATAGGTAAATATCAAGATAAAAACACCTATAAAAAAGCATTAGAGTTTGTTGCGGTTAGTTATGCAACTACACAAGAAGGTAAGAAAGCAAAAGAAATCATAGAACAATTAAATAAAACATAAACACCCTTAAATTCCCCGAATATGTTTGGTAAAGAGAGTAAAAAAACAGGAGAAAACAAAGTTGCAGAGAGAAACATTATAGGAAAAAACACTAAAATTACTGGAGAAATCATTTCTGAAGGAGATTTTAGAATCGACGGAACCTTAGAAGGAACTATAGAAACTAATGGTAGAGTAATAATTGGTAGCACAGGTTTTATTAAAGGAAAAGTAGAGTGCGCTAATGCAGATGTTGAAGGTGCATTTTCAGGAGAATTATTCGTGTCAAATACCTTAACAGTAAAATCATCGGCAAACATTACTGGAGATGTAGTTATTGGAAAGTTATCTGTAGAGCCAGGAGCTGAATTCAATGCTACTTGTGCCATGAAAGGAGCGGTAAAAGAATTGAATAAAAATGAGCAAAGACTCAAAGAAAAAACCGCTTAATAAATACATACGATTCACAGGAATCGCACTTCAAATGGGACTAACTATTTACCTAGGAAGTTTACTAGGTGAATGGTTAGATCAAAAATACCCAAACGACAATCAACTTTACGTAAAAATTTGTACACTTACAGCAGTATTTATATCTATGTACTCTGTAATAAGAGAGGTTATAAAACTAACAAATAATGATGATTAGATGATTAAACGAATTATACTTTTTACTATAGTTGCAATTATATTAGCTGCTATAGGCTTCTTTATTAATAGTTACTTCATAGAAAAAAACACGATAAATTTATCCTTTCCGTTGTTGTCAGTGTATGTGTTCAATGTAATTGCTTCACTGGTAATTTATATAGCTGTTGAGGCTGTGGTAAATTATTTGCCTAATGAAACAGGGTACTTGTATCTTGGTTTGATGTTGGTGAAGTTTGGAGTGTTCATTTTGTTATATCAAGATTCCATATTTTCTGAAACAGGTTTAACCAAACCAGAAAAAATATCGATACTAATTCCTATTCTTACTTTTTTATTTGTTGAAGCTGCGAGTGTTTCAAAGTTGTTGAATAATAGATAGTTCGCTGTTTTTTGTGCCCTTTTCTAAGCTTAGTGAAACTAAATAAAAAAACCGTTTGTAGTTTTAATTTATTGTGTACCTTTGCACGGAAATTTAGAGACCATAATTCTATATTTAACAAGGTATGATGATAGCAAAAAAACCTATCTATTTTTTAACGGTACTAGCAATAGTATTTAGTTCATTTACAGCATTCGCTGGAGGAGGAGATACAACTTCTAATTCAAATGATGGAGGAAGAGTTAACACCAAGAGTGAAATTGATGGATACATTAAGCACCACTTAGCAGACTCTCATGATTTTACATTGTTTTCATATACAAACGATGCAGGAGAGCGTAAGCATATTGGTTTTCCGTTACCTGTAATTGTTTGGACAAGTCAAGGATTAAAAACATTTATGTCTTCTGAATTTCACCACAACGATGACGGTCATGTTGTCGTAGAAAACGGAGGTGTAAAATTTGCTAAAATTCACAGTAAAATATACGAATTAAACGAAGGAGCAACAGCTGTTGCTTTTGATGAGTCTCATCACGCGACAAACGCACACAAAGTGTTAGATTTTTCTATTACTAAGAGTGTGTTTGGTATGTTGTTAGTGGGTTTATTGATGTTTTTTGGATTTAGAGGATTAGCAAGTGGGTACAAGAAAGGACCAGTGCCTACAGGTTTTGCACGTGTTTTAGAACCATTAGTGTTATATGTAAGAGACGAAATTGCACGTCCGAACATCGGAGAAAAACATTACCGTAGGTTTATGGGATTCTTATTAACAGTGTTTTTCTTTATTTGGGCTTTAAACTTATTAGGATTAACCCCATTAGGGTTTAACGTTACAGGACAAATTGCAGTTACTGTTTGTTTAGCAATGTTCACGTTTTTTATCGTTCAGTTTTCAGGGAACAAAGATTATTGGAAGCATATTTTTTGGATGCCAGGAGTTCCTGTGCTAATGAAAATTGTGTTAGCACCTATTGAAGTGTTAGGGATGTTAACAAAACCATTTTCGTTATTTGTGCGTTTATTTGCAAACATTACTGCAGGTCACTCAGTGGTTATGGGTATTGCAGCATTAATGATATTATTGAAAGCGAAGTTTGGAACTGCAGGAGCAACAAGCATTTCATTTTTATTAACCTTATTTTTAACGTTAATAGAAGTTTTAGTAGCATTTTTACAGGCTTATATTTTTACGATGTTATCATCGTTATTTATAGGGATGGCGGTTGAAGAACACGATCATCACTAAGAAAAAATTAGAATTAAAATTTTGTTTAATTATATATAAATCAATTTATTATGACACTTAATTTAGTTGGAGCAGGTTTAATCGTAATCGGAGCAGGATTAGGATTAGGTAAAATCGGAGGAAGTGCAATGGAAGCTATCGCACGTCAACCAGAAGCAGCTGGTAAAATCCAAACTGCAATGATTATTATTGGAGCATTATTAGAAGGTTTAGCATTCGGTGCTTTACTTTTAGGATAATACAAGAAAATCGAAAACAGTTCTTTAGCGGTTGGCTAAAGAACTGTTTTTAAAAAATTAAACAAAACAAAAAGAATACAATAAGTAATGGGTATATTTAATGATTTTTCGGTAGGGTTGTTTTTCATGCAACTAGTCATTCTAGCAGTATTAATATTTTTATTAGCAAAATTTGCTTGGAAACCTATATTAAGCGCATTAAATGAGCGTGAGGAAGGAATTCAAAATGCATTAGATCAAGCAGAAAATGCTCGTAAAGAAATGCAAAATTTACAAGCGGATAATGAGCGTTTATTAAAAGAAGCAAGAGCTGAGAGAGATGCGATGATGAAAGAAGCTCGTGAAATTAAAGATAAAATCATTGCTGATGCAAAGCAAGAAGCTGAAGAGCAAACTACTACTATGGTAGAAAATGCTAAAGCGACGATTAAGCAAGAGCAACAAGCAGCAATCGCTGAGTTAAAGAAGAAAGTAGGAGATTTATCTATTGAAATAGCTCAAAAGGTTGTAAGAAAAGAATTAGCTTCACAAGATGATCAATTAAAGCTTGTGGAAGGAATGTTAGATGAGGTTACTTTAAACTAATCAGTAGATGAAAGAAGCAAGAGCAGCATTACGTTACGCAAAAGCAATTTTAAATTTAGCTAAAGAATCAGGAAATGAAGCTTTAGTGAACGATAATATGAAGTTCATCGTTGATACAATTGCTGAAAGCGCTGATTTAGATGTTATGCTTAAAAGTCCTGTGATAAAAGCTGCAGATAAGCGTAAAGTTTTAAACGCACTTTTTGGCGATAAAGTAGATAACATTGTAAAAGGGTTATTTAATTTATTAGAGGAAAATAAGCGTATGGTGATGTTAGAGCCTATTGCTAAGCAATATGCTGTAATATATGATCACTACAAGAACATGAAAGTTGCTAGAGTTACTACCGCAGTAGCTTTAACAAAAGAGTTAGAAGATAAAATACAAGCAAAAATTGTAGCCCTTACAGGAAACAATGCTAGTATTGAGAATATAGTAAATCCTGATATTTTAGGAGGATTTATCTTACGCGTTGGAGATGTGCAGTACGATGCAAGCATCTCTAGCCAATTTAATGAGTTAAGGAGAGAGTTTGACAACAGTCATTACATTCCAAAAATTTAATTATACATCAAAAGAAATAAGATGGCAGCAATTAAACCAGCTGAAGTATCAGCAATTTTAAAGGAACAATTAACAAATTTTGAGTCTAAAGCTTCATTAAACGAAGTAGGGACTGTATTACAAGTAGGTGATGGTATTGCACGTGTTTATGGGTTATCTAACGTACAATACGGAGAATTAGTAGAATTCGATAACGGGTTAGAAGGTATCGTATTAAACTTAGAAGAGGATAATGCAGGAGTTGTATTATTAGGAGCTTCTACTTCAGTAAGAGAAGGATCTACTGTAAAACGTACAGAAAGAATTGCTTCTTTAAAAGCTGGAGAAGGAATTGTAGGACGTGTTGTTAACACTTTAGGACAACCAATAGACGGTAAAGGACCAATCGAAGGGGAAACTTTTGAAATGCCTTTAGAGCGTAAAGCACCAGGAGTTATCTTCCGTGAGCCTGTAACAGAACCAATGCAAACAGGTATCAAATCTATCGATGCAATGATTCCAGTAGGACGTGGTCAACGTGAGTTAATCATTGGAGACCGTCAAACAGGTAAATCAACCGTTGCTATCGATACAATCTTAAATCAGAGAGAATTTTATGATGCAGGACAACCAGTGTACTGTATCTACGTAGCTATCGGTCAAAAAGCTTCAACAGTAGCAGCAATTGCTAACATGTTAGAAGAAAAAGGCGCGTTAGCATATACAACTATCGTTGCTGCAAATGCATCTGACCCTGCACCAATGCAAGTATATGCACCATTTGCAGGAGCTGCGATTGGAGAATATTTCCGTGATACTGGTAGACCAGCTTTAATTGTTTATGATGATTTATCTAAGCAAGCAGTAGCGTATCGTGAGGTGTCTTTATTATTAAGAAGACCACCAGGACGTGAGGCATACCCAGGAGATGTATTCTACTTACACTCAAGATTATTAGAGCGTGCTGCTAAGGTAATTGCCGATGATTCTATTGCAAAAGATATGAATGATTTACCAGAATCATTAAAATCTAAAGTAAAAGGAGGAGGATCATTAACTGCTTTACCAATTATTGAAACACAAGCAGGAGACGTTTCTGCGTATATTCCTACAAACGTAATTTCGATTACTGATGGTCAGATTTTCTTAGAATCAGATTTATTCAACTCAGGAGTTCGTCCAGCGATTAACGTAGGTATTTCTGTATCACGTGTAGGAGGATCTGCTCAGATTAAATCAATGAAGAAGGTATCTGGTACATTAAAGTTAGATCAAGCTCAGTACCGTGAATTAGAAGCATTCGCTAAGTTTGGTTCTGATTTAGATGCTGCAACTTTAAATGTAATTGAAAAAGGTAAGCGTAACGTAGAAATCTTAAAGCAAGCTCAAAACGATCCTTATACAGTAGAAGACCAGGTGGCTATTATTTATGCAGGTTCTAAGAACTTGTTAAAAGATGTGCCTGTAAACAAGGTAAAAGAATTTGAAAAAGATTATTTAGAGTACTTAAATGCGAAGCATAGAGATACTTTAGATACTTTAAAAGCAGGAAAATTAACGGATGAAGTAATTGATACTTTAAGAGACGCTGCTAAAGAAATTTCAGCTAAATTTTCAGCTTAATAAAAACAAAAAAAGGCATCCCCGTGTAATAACGGGGATTTTATAAATTTTAAGTTCAATTAAATGGCAAACTTAAAAGAAATACGTAACAGAATTACTTCGATTAAATCAACAATGCAGATTACCTCTGCCATGAAAATGGTATCGGCTGCAAAGTTGAAGAAAGCTCAAGATGCTATTACAGCAATGCGTCCGTATTCATCTAAGCTTACCGAATTATTACAAAGCTTAAGTGCTACATTAGATAGCGATGCAGGTGGAGTATATTCAACAGAAAGAGAAGTAAATAAGGTATTGTTAGTTACCATAACCTCTAACAGAGGTTTATGTGGAGGTTTTAATTCTTCTATTATTAAAGAAACAGTTAAAACGATTAACAAAAAATACAGCGATGCCACTGTTGAATTATTAACAATTGGTAAAAAAGGAAACGATATTTTATCAAAAGATTATACTGTTATCGAAAATAGAAACGATATTTTTGATGACTTAACTTTTGATAATGTTGCTCAAGTTGCTGAACAGTTAATGAATTTATTTGTTGATGGTTCTTATGATAAGATAGAAATCATTTACAACAGGTTTAAAAACGCAGCGACTCAAATACCACAAGTAGAACAATTCTTACCAATTCAACCTGTAGAAGGAGCATCAAAAGCTAATTTAGATTACATTTTTGAGCCTTCTAAAGAAGAAATCATTTTAGAGTTAATTCCTAAGTCATTAAAGACGCAATTATACAAAGCAATTCGTGATTCATTTGCTGCCGAACACGGTGCTCGTATGACTGCAATGCATAAAGCAACTGATAATGCAACGGAATTACGTGATGAGTTATTATTAACCTATAACAAAGCACGTCAAGCTGCAATTACAAACGAAATCTTAGAAATCGTTGGTGGAGCAGAAGCTTTAAATAACTAAGAAAAGAGCATTTCTCAGAAATATTCTGAGAGTTAGCATAAAAAAAGCGAACCAATTTGGTTCGCTTTTCTTTTTTATATCATTTTATTATTCAAAATCAGATGCTAAATAATAGTTTTCTAAGGTTACTGGATATAAATCACTTTCAAAAAAATGATTCATAATTCGAGTAGTAACAGGACTAATCCCTGTATTTACTCCGTCTACTTCATGAGGGTAGGTCATATTTGAAGAATGGTTATAGCCAATAGTATGTCCTATTTCATGCGCAGTTATAAAACCGGTTTCTTTACGAATATAATCTCTAAGCACATGTTCAGCCAAACCAAAGGTCGCACCACCACCTAAACCAGAAACATTAACAACCTTACCACAGTTATAGCGTGGTTTGTTTAAAATAATACTGTAGGCTTCGTTTTTCTCATTTTCAGTTAAAGCAGTTGTGCCATCATTTCCAATAATATTCTCATTGATAAATTCATTTTTAAAATTATCAGAAGCAAAAACAACACCAAGGTTAATCATCAGCCCAGTGAATCGGCGAATGTCTTTTGCTGTAATATCTTCGGCCCAATTATTATCAGGATTATTCTCTGTGTCGAAGTCGTGGTATTTTATCATCCACTTTAATTTACGTAAACTTTTAAGCTTTTGGATAATTTCATTATCGCCAGTAAAATCAAATGCAATATTATTTGGGTCTATACCTGTATCTTTAAAAACAGAAAGATCAACTTCTTGGTTGCTGGTGTTTAAAAATAGTGGAGAATTATTTATAAACGGATAGTTAATCTCTTGTTTACCATGAGCTCTTATTTTATCAATTTTAAATAATTTAATTGGTTTATGAAAACCTTCTACTTCAATCGTGGCGGTAATAGTTATGTCTTCTATAGCTATTGGAGCAAAATTAGCAACTTCAATGGTTTTATTATCAATAGGTTTAACTCTTATTACCTTACTTATTTCGTACATACGAGATTCAGAAGTCATTACTTCTTGAGATTCTCCGTCTTGAAACATTAAGCTAGAATTGCTTTCAGAATCAAATGAATAGGTTGTAAGCTCAATGTTAGGAATACTTTCCTTATCACTACAAGAAAGGAATAAAAAAGAAGAACAAACGAATGTTTTAAATAATAGTTTCATTTTTGAAATTTTGGGGGTTATTTTTCGCGAATATAAACTTTACAAACCATTAGTTTTTGAAAGTTGAATAAAACAACTTGAGATTTGTTATTAAGTATGGTACTATATATTTAAGATGAAACTAAGTTGTTAACAGTCTTACTTTTTTCTGACCTGCTTTTATTTAGGTATAAGTATACAAGCAAAGGAATGAGCCCGTGAGGAAGCCTATATATTGTTAAGTATAAGTATTGATGCATAATACTCAAAGAAAAATCATAGTGAAAAGCGCTAAAAATCCTAGCCAAAGCAGTTACAAGACCCCAAAAACAAGCATACAGCAAGGCTGGTTTTGAAAGTTTAGGAATAAATATAGCAATGGCAATAATAAAATCTAAAATACCAGCTACAAATAATAGGTTTTTAGCCATTTCTTCTTGTACAGGTAAGATGTTTAAGGTCATAGTAACAAAATTACCTGGTAACGGATAAAAAACACCAATAGCGTACATTCCATGACAAGTAAACGCTAAGGCAATAAAAACTTTTAGGTAAAAAAATAAGAGAGGCGTGTTTTTGTGTTTTAAGAAATATAATAAAGCGATAGGAACTCCAAACTGAATGGTGTGTTCAAAAAACATAATGAGGTGGTAAAACTTATTCTTGGTAATCATTAAAGCTAAAAAGACTAAACTAACTGCACCTAATTTTAAAATGCTACGCATCCATTTTTTTGAGTTTTCATTAATTATAATTGAAATAACAGCACATACTAGATATAAAACACCAATACTTCTGGTTAAAATTTGGATAGCAAAATCTGTATTAAGGTTAGTAACATAGGATTGCCAACTAATGCCAAAAACAAAATTAATTACAGGTTCCAATAAATGTTGATCCCAAAAGAAACTTCTGTATGGAGCATCCCAAAATAAATGCTGGTAAGCTCTACCAAAAAAAATAAAGAAAGAAGAAATTTTTAAAAAAGTAAGAAGGGTTTTAGTACTCATAAATTAGGGTTTAAACAAAAGTAAAAATAGAGGATATGTAGTTTGTTAAAATAAGATTAGTAAACTATAAAACAATAGTTAGGTTAATGTTAGTCAGGTTATTATATAATTAATTTTAATAAAAATAACCGATTAATTTGAAAGGGAAAAAATATATTTGTGGTAACTAGTAAACTTTAAAGTCCCTCACAATGAAAAAAATTATTTTAACACTGTTATTCTTAGCAGTTCTTAGTATTCATGCCTCTAATGATAAGTACCGATTAATCATAACAGACAATCCAGCAACTACTATAATGATTGGTTGGAACCAAATTTCAGGGGCCAATCCTGTTATATACTATGGAACGACAGATAACGGAACCAACTGGTCAAATTATCCAAACGCTAAATCAGTAGACCGTTCCGTTTCTTATAAAGGAATGAGTAATACTTTTGCTAAATTAACAGGTCTGAGTCCTAACACTAACTATTATTTTGTGATTAAAGACAGTGAAGGGGTTAGTAGTCGATTTTGGTTTAAAACAGCTCCAAATACCAATGATAAAATGTCGTTTATTGCTGGAGGAGATTCAAGAAACAATAGAACACCGAGAAGAGATGCTAACCTGTTAGTTTCTAAATTAAAACCAACTGCTGTTTTTTTTGGAGGAGACATGACTAACGGAGACTCTAGTTCTGAATGGCAAGATTGGTTTAACGATTGGCAATATACCACAGCAAGTGACGGAAGAATGTTTCCTATTGTACCGACAAGAGGAAACCACGAAGGTTCCAATAATAGTATTTATAACCTGTTTAATGTTCCTTCCACAAGTGTTTATTATGATATAACTTTTGGAAACAATCTGTATACAATCTATACGCTGAATTCAGAAATCTCAGCAGGAGGAACTCAGTATTCATGGCTAAGTCAAAAGTTGAATGCTAATAACTCTATTTGGAAGTCCGCTCAATATCACAAACCTATGCGTCCACACGTATCATCAAAATCAGAAGGAAATGATGAATACGCTAGTTGGTCTCAATTATTTTATGACAAAGGAGTGAATTTGGTATTTGAATCGGATTCTCATACAGTAAAAACTACATGGCCAGTAAAACCTTGTTCAAGCGGAAGTAATTGCGATGAAGGTTTTGTTAGAGATGATGTTAATGGAACTATTTATGTTGGAGAAGGTTGCTGGGGAGCACCTTTACGATCATCGAATGATTCAAAAAACTGGACAAGAGACGCGAGTACCTTTAATCAGTTTAAATGGATTTTTGTTGAAGAATCTAAAATAGAGATTAGAACAATTAAGGTAGATAATGCGAGTAGTGTAGGTTCAGTTTCAAATCAAAATCCATTCACAATACCCTCTAATTTAGATATATGGAACCCATCTAATGGTAGTGTGGTAACAATTATAAGTAGTAACGTTAGCTATCCAGAAGTTGCAATTACAAGTCCATCATCAGGCTCATCACATACCGTAAACACTCCAGTAACAATTTCTGCTACTGCAACCGATAGTGATGGAACTATTTCAAGTGTTAAGTTTTACGTAAATAATACTTTAGTAGAAACTGATATGAGTACTCCTTATTCTTATAACTGGACACCAACAAATAATAACCAATCATATACTATTAAAGCAATAGCAACAGATAATGATGGATATGAAACTACTTCTGAAGAAGTTTTAGTTTTTGTAGGAAACGTTTCTAAAACTGTTACTTCAACAATCAATAGTACCAATGATGATGCTGAACAATATGAGTCGTCAGGGCAAATGTATATGAACAGTTCTGATTTAGAATTGGTGTATGATGGAAGCTCAAAAGGAAACCAGCATGTAGGAATGCTATTTAGAAACTTAAATATACCGGCAAATGCTACGATAACGAATGCGTATATACAATTTACGACAGATGAAACAAATTCGGGAAGCACATCATTAGTAATCAAAATTCAAGATTTGTCAAATGCACCAGACATTACTTCTCAGAGCTATAATATAACTTCAAGAAGTTATTACAGTCAATCGGTTGCATGGAATCCTAGTTCTTGGAGTTCTGTTGGAGCATCTGGAACAGCACAAAGAACGCCTGATGTAAAAGCATTGGTACAATATGTTGTGAACAAGTCTAATTGGAATTCTGGTAACTCTATGATGTTTTATATTTCAGGAACAGGAGAACGTACAGCAGAATCATATGATGGAAGTAGTGCTGGTGCTCCAAAACTTGTGGTTACTTATAGTACAGGATCTCCTGATAATGGAGGAGGAGAGACTCCAGAATGTGAGGATGTAAACGTAACAATTACTTTTGATAAATATTCTTATGAAACTTCTTGGGCTTTGAAGGATAACAATGGACAAACAGTGATAAGCGGAGGTGATTATACTCAAGGAAATGGAGAGTCTATTACTGTGTCAAAATGTGTACCTGTTGGATGTTATGATTTTACAATTAATGACGAATATGGTGATGGTATATGTTGCAGTTATGGAAGTGGTTCATATGAAATAACAAATAGCAAAGGTGACGTATTAGCTTCAGGAGGAAGTTTTGGCTCTTCTGAAACCAAACAAGTTTGTTTAAATACTTCTACTGCTGCAAAGAAGCAATTAAGAAGCCAAAAAATAGAAGAAACAAACAATTCAGAAATGAGTATTTATCCAAATCCAGCTGTTGACAGGATTTATATTAAAGGAGGGAAAAATACAGTTTTGTGGATTGCAAAAATAATAGACGTATCAGGAAGAAAAGTAATAGAAGCACCTGTAATTAATAATTCGATAGATGTTTCTGCAGTTTCAAGTAATTCAATTTACATTGTTGAAATATATGATGAATTAGGACAAAAGAAACTTTCTGAAAAGATAGTAAAGAAATAAATTAAATTAAGTAAAATATAAAAAGCCAAATTTTATAAAATTTGGCTTTTTTAGTTTTTAAATATTATTTTCGCTCTGCTATTTAAAATTTATTGTTATGAAGAACTTTTTCCTGTTTTTATTTTTTGTATCGTCTATAAATGCTCAATTAAAAGTATTTGACTCTAGTGCTATTAATTTAAGTGATTCGTTTTTAGAATTAAATCAAATAATAACGGTAACATCATTCGGAGGGAATTTGGCTGAAGCTAATAAAATATTAAATAACTTAAATAAATCTTCTGAAAACTATATAATTGGAAAGAGTATATTATTATATAATTTAGAAGGAAGAAAGAGGTCTCTTGAATTTATTGATTCAACTAACACTAATAATGAATACAAAAATTATTATAAATGTTTTGTTAGTATAATAACTGAAAATATTGATGATTATACTTGTTATAAGAACCTTATAAAAGACGAGTTATTACTTTTAAGATTATCTATTAGAAGGTTGATTAAGGGTCAAGTAAAACATTTAAAAAAAGAAGCTATTATAAATCAAGCATCTGAATTTTTAAAGTCTAATAAGATAGAAAATATCGATAGACTTTTTATCCAATTGTCAATCATCGAATACAGTTACTGGGAAGATAAATCAGAGAAATATGAAACTTTATATAAATTATATGAAGAACTTCCTGAAGATTTTAACAAAGAAAAACTTTTAGAATATATTGAACTTTGTGATGATACAAACTGTGAAAAAATAAGGAATTCACTTTCAAATGAAATAAGTGAAATAGACAAAATAGAGACTTTATTAGATGACTTAAATGAAAACTCAGAGGAAAACATAAAGAAAATAATCAATAATACTGGAGATAAAATAAACCTTAAGTCATATGTGTTTTTATATAACCAAAGTAATAAATTACCAAGGGATTTAAAGTTTTTGTTAGGAATGAACTCTACCTATTCATTTTCAGAAGGCTTTGTGAAATTTTTAAAAGAAGATATAACCCGTGAAGAGATTATAAAGCATATACAAAAAGACAAGAAGTTTTTAAAAGAGATTGGTTTTGATAAAAATATGGACAGAATTATTGTAGCTAAAGATGATGAAATCATGGGAGCTTTGGGAATTATAAACCATTTAAAAAATTTTAAGGAAAATGATGAGGAGAGTTTTGAAGGGGGGAGTAAATTTATGTCAAGTGCTAGCTATAATGACTTTAAATCATGGGATGCTTATTTAGTTTATTTAAAAAATAATCCAATACATGATGAAAGAAAAATAATAGATGTTAAGAGTAAAAATGAATATGATAAGATATTAAAGGAGCTTAGTAGCTTTAATTCAAACAACCCTTATCAAAAAAAGTTATTTTTAAGTGTGCTTATTGGTAGTGAAGACTTTTTTCAGTTAGATTCATATTCAGCAGAAACCATACTTGCTACATTAATTGAACTATTTGCTTTGAATCAAGAAGAGGGTAACCCTGAAAGCACTAATATGAATAATAATGAACTTAAAGATTATACTTTTAGAAACACTAAAATAACTGATGCTATGCTTAAATTTGAGGATAAAGCATTGGTTAAACTTTTATTATCACATTTATCGGAAGAAAAAAAAGAGCATATTATTAAAAACTTGGTAATAAAAATTTCTGAAAACAATAACAACATAAACCTTAGGAATTTATATTTAAAAATACTTGTTAACTTACAAAGTTATGATTTGTACGTAAGTTCTTATTTAGGAGATATAAATTCTTATGGAAAATTGTATTTTGATTCAGATGTGGAAAGTAATTTAGATTTTGTCGCAAATAAAAAGAAGTTAACCAGTTTACTAAGAGGGTCTTATAATAAGAGTGAAAGTAAAGAAAACCTATTATGGATTATAGATTTGTTTAAAAAAGTAGGCTTGGAAGACGAGGTAAATAGCTTAAATAAATTTAAAACAGAAAGAAGACAAAATTCAAGATATTAATAACATGCTAAATCAAATAGCAATTAAATTATAGAACATGAAAAAAGTATTTCTATTTTTATTTATTATTTTAATAACTAATATTTCTTTTTCACAAGAGAAAAAGAATAATCAAGCTAACATTAAAAAAGAAATTAAATACCTTCCTTTTGCATTTGTTAAAGAAGCACCTGTTTTTCCTGGTTGTGAAGAAGAAAAAACACGAATCGATAGGAAAAAATGTTTCGTTAAGATGATGGATCAATATGCTCGTAAGCACTTCAATCTAGACTCAATAAACTGCTTGAAAAAAGAGAAGGTATTTAATGCTGAAACAGGAGAATATGCTGATGAGTGTATTGAGAAGGTATTAAAACCAGGGAAGAAGCTAGTATATATAATGTTTAAAATAGGAGCTGATGGAAAAATTAAAGATATAGACTCTAAAACAACGACCCCAATATTAAAAAAAGAAGCAGATAGAGTCGCAAGTCTTATTCCAGATCTTATTCCTGGTTCTCATGAAGGTAAACCTATTGATGTAGGATATTCTATTAGATTAATTTTGGAAGTAAAATAAGGCGAACCAATTTGGTTCGCCTTATTTTATAATAAATTTTGAATTGTTTTTTTAATTGAAGTAACATCTATTCCACATACTTCTTGTAGTTGTTGAATCGTACCGTGATGGATAAATTCATCAGGAACTCCTAATAATTTTATTTTTCCTTGGTAGTTTACTTCGGAAGCATATGCTAATATTGCACTTCCAAAACCGCCTTTTATGGTACCATCTTCAATGGTAATAACGGTGTCAAATTTGTTGAAAATAGTATCTAAAAGTTGGGTGTCTAAAGGTTTTACAAAGCGTAGGTCGTAATGCGCAATGACTTCTTTATTTTCAAGCTGATTGATTGCTTCTAAAACGTTATCAGCAATGGTTCCAATAGATAAAACTGCTAGTTGAGTTCCTTCTTTTAAGCAAACTCCTTTACCTATTTTTATTGTCTCGAAAGGCAGCTGCCATTGTTCGAGTTTTCCTTTACCTCTAGGATAACGAATTGCAATTGGATGCTCCAATCTTTGTTGAGCGGTAAACATCATATTACGTAACTCAATTTCATTACGAGGAGCAAATACAAGTAGGTTTGGAATACAACGTAAATAAGCCAAATCAAAAACTCCGTGATGTGTTGCTCCATCTTCACCTACTAATCCAGCTCGGTCTAAACAGAAAATTACAGGCAAGTTTTGCAAAGCTACATCGTGAATTACTTGGTCGTAAGCACGTTGTAAAAAGGTAGAATAAACATTACAGAACGGAATCAACCCTTGTGTAGCCATACCTGCAGCCAAGGTCACTGCATGTTGTTCGGCAATACCGACATCAAAAGTACGATCAGGAAAGGCTTCCAACATAAATTTTAACGAACTACCTGTTAACATAGCAGGTGTAATTCCTACAATTTTTTCGTTTAGTTGTGCTAGTTCAACAATCGTTTTTCCAAAAACATCTTGAAACTTGGAGTATTTACTTGCTTCTTTTGGTAACACGTCTCCAGAAATTTTATCAAATTTCCCTGGTGCATGATATCTTACTTGATCTTGTTCTGCTTGTCGCAACCCTTTCCCTTTGGTGGTAATTACATGTAAAAATTTAGGACCTTGAATCTTTTTTAATCGATTTAGTTCACGTAGTAACTCTTCAAAATTATGTCCATCGATGGGACCCGAGTAATCAAAGTTAAGAGCTTCAAAAATATTATGCTGCTCAATTTCCAATCGTGGAGCTTTAATTTTTGTTAGATAATCTTTTAAAGCACCTACCGATGGGTCAATACCAATGGCATTATCGTTTAAAATAACTAAGAGGTTTGCATTGGTATCTCCTGCATGGTTTAACGCTTCAAAAGCCATTCCACTAGCGATAGAAGCATCACCAATAACAGCAATATGATGTTTTTCAATATCTTGTAATTTCGAGGCAATTGCCATCCCTAAAGCGGCTGAAATAGCGGTAGAAGAGTGACCAACACCAAAAGTGTCGTACTCACTTTCTGAGCGTTTAGGAAATCCTGAAATCCCGCCAAATTGACGATTGGTATGAAAAACATCTTTTCTACCTGTTAAAATTTTATGCCCATATGCTTGATGCCCCACATCCCAAACTAATAAATCGTTAGGAGTATCGAACAAATAATGAAGCGCAATAGTTAACTCTACTACTCCTAAACTTGCTCCTAAATGCCCTTCTTTTGTGGAAACCACATCAATAATAAACTCACGCAATTCTTTGGCAAGTTGAGGTAATTCTTCTGATGTTAGCTTACGTAAATCAGCAGGAATTTGAATGTTTTTCAATAGGTCGTTCGACATATAGCAAAAGTACAAAAAGGTAGAGATTCCTAACTTTTTAGGCTAAAAACTTTGTAGTTTTGTTGTATGAGCAAATTGTACTTGGTACCCACACCGATTGGAAATTTAGAAGACATTACGCTAAGAGCGTTAAAAATCTTACAAGAAGTAGATTATATTTTAGCTGAAGATACGCGTACGAGCGGGAAATTGTTAAAACATTATGATATAGCTACTCCAATGCAATCCCATCACATGCATAATGAGCATAAAACAGTAGAAGCAATTGTAAAACGTTTGCAAAGTGGCGAAACATTTGCGTTAATTTCGGATGCAGGAACTCCCGCCATTTCCGACCCTGGATTTTTATTGACAAGAGCGTGTGTACAAAACAACATTGAAGTAGAGTGTTTACCAGGAGCAACTGCTTTTGTACCTGCATTAGTAAATTCAGGTTTACCGAATGACAAATTTGTTTTTGAAGGTTTTTTACCCGTAAAAAAGGGGCGTCAAACTCGTTTACAGTTCTTAGCAGAAGAAACCCGTACCATGATTTTTTATGAGAGCCCGCATAAACTATTAAAAACCTTAGCAAATTTTTCGGAGTATTTTGGTGAGGATAGACAAATATCGGTTTCTAGAGAATTGACAAAATTATTTGAAGAAACCAAACGAGGAAGTATAAAAGAAGTGCTAGCATATTATACTGAAAAACCTGCCAAAGGCGAAATAGTGATTGTGGTTGAAGGGAAAAGGTAGATTATATTAATTATTAGCTAATTTATATTCAGGGTAATGCTCTTCGAGTAGCTTTTCAGCTTTTTTAGGAATAACAAAAAGAGTAACATATGAGTAAATAATAGCTATTGTTAATAAAAATGAAATTAACAAAGCCCCTAAATTAGAAGGAATATTTTTGGCGTAATTAAATAATTGAGGAAGGTTAGAAGCTACCATTACACCTCCAAAAGAAGCTACATTAAAAATCATTTCTTCAAGCATCCATTTTTTATTATTTTCTTTGGCTCTTGTATTAAAATCTTTTTTCAATTTGGTTACTAAGTATATATCAAGTATAGCAAATAAAAAAAGTGAAGCTCCTATAACATATGTGCCGATAGGAATTTGTATAAAATAATAGAAAAAAAGAAAGACACTTGCAGTAAGGATTATTTTAGGAAGTCTAAACCACTCTTTTGTACGCTTCCATAAAATCGTACGGTATTTTTTGCCAAGTTGTTTTTGTTTTTCCTCTACTACATCCATAAACCCAAAGATTCCAAATTTTTTAAACGATTTATCACGTGCTTGCTCAAAAGTAAGTGTTGGGTTTTCCATCCAAATTTGTTCTATATCGTTTGCAAGGTGATCTACTAACTCAGTTTGTACATCATAATGCTCAACAAAATGTTGACGTGTAAATTTGTATAGTTGTTCTATATGTTGGTCGGTAAGTTTCATAAAGCTAATTCTTTTTTCATTTTTTCAACTTTAGTAAAGGCTGTTTTGTAAACCTTGTATCCAGCGTAGCTAAAAACCCAAAAAAGAGGGATTAAAGCAATAGACAATAGTTTTTGAATATTATCGGGAGCCTCTTTAATTAGTTGTAAGGGAAGACTTATCATTAAAAAAGGAAACGAAAAATAGAATATTCCATAATCTAAATTTACAGATTTTCCATATTGTTTCATTATTTGTTTTGTAATGGAGAAAAGAAAGAGAGTTGAGGGCGTTAAGAAAAAAACTAAGCTTAATTTTTTGAAGTTATCAAAATCTACTTGTATAGTAATGAAATAGTATAGAAATGTGAACAGAGTATATATGAAGACATTTCTAAAGGACTTAAAAAAACTTAAAACTTCTTTTACATATTCTTTCCGGTATTTTTTGTTTACGTTTTTCCAACCTTCTTGATTTTCTTTATGTAAAGATTTATGCCAGTCTAATTTTACTAAAGATTTTTCTAACTCTATTTTAAAGTCGTTAGTTGTTGAGTTTTCTTCTACATCAGAAACTATATGATCTATCATTTCAATACGTAAATCCCAATATTTAATCCCTTTTGTTTTTAGTAGTGTGTCAATGTGTTGTATTTGTTCTTTAGTTAATTCCATAGTATTTAAGCTAATTTTTTAAGACGTTTCTGAATATTTGTTTTTTCATTTAGAAAGCACTTAAAGACTAAAAAATTAACAATTAGAGTTATAGCACATTTATATAGAAGAAAAGGAGAATAATTACCTTCACTAAAAATAGGAGTAATTCCAGGAAAGTGAAAAGAGATAATGTAGTTAAACATTAAAATAGATGTGTAAGCATGAATAATCTTAACGTCTCCAAACTTCTTTCTAAACTGATTAAATTTTATTGTAAAGTAAAAGAAACTAAGAAAAAAAGAAATAAAAATGACTTCACTTGTGTATTTAATGCTGAACTTTTCTAGGAGGTTAATAGCAAATAAAAAAAGTAAAATAATTATAAGATTAACAGGTTTTGTAGACTCTTTAAAAACAGCAACGAGTGTTTTTTTTATATTGAACCAAAGAGCTCTTCTTTTTTGCTTTTTATAGCTTTCGAAGTATTCCTTTTTTCTACTCAACATATACTTTATAAAAGGTACTTGAAAACCTTTACCTTCAAAAAAAGCATTTACATTTTCAACTGTACTTTCAATTTCAGTAGCAATATGATCTACCATTTCAAAACGGATGTCTATATATTCAATTCCTATTCCTTCTAAGAAGAGATCTATTCTTTTTATTTGTTCTTTTGTTAATTCCATAGCGAGAAATTTTATTCTAAACTAAATTTTGGATTTACTAGTTGCTGCATAGTACTTAAAAACTCTTGCATTTCAGAAAGACGATGAGCTGTTTCTTTCGTGCCGCTTTCGGTGAGTTTATAATATTTACGTAAGCGATTGCCAACCTTAGTAACTTCAACATCTAATAAGCCCTCAGCTTCTAATTTATGTAGGGCAGGGTACAAAGCACCTTCGGTAATTTTTAATTCACCTTTGGTAAGTTCTTTTACTTTTTGTGTGATTTCATACCCGTACATTTTGTCATTTTGAGCTAATAACTTCAAAATAATTGTTTGTAAAGAGCCTTTATATAATTTCTGATTTCCCATAAGTTCGAAATTTACCCTAAGAAACTTAGGTATGCAAATATACATAATTTCCTTATGTATAAAATTCTTGGGTATATATTTTATAATAACCCTAACTTTTGTTCTTCTTTAGTTTCTTATTTTTGTAGTTCTTTAAAAAGATCACATGTCTACATTTCATAAACTACGTATTGAAAAAATAATAAAGGAAACGGCAGATGCTGTATCTATTTTATTTGATATCCCCGCAGAATTAAAAGACAACTACACTTTTGTTGCAGGACAATATATTACCATAAAGGCAATTTTAGACGATAAGGAAATAAGGAGAGCTTATTCTATTTGCGCTTCGCCTAATAGCAAACAAATAAAAGTTGCTGTAAAAGCAGTTGATCATGGAACATTTTCAACCTATGCAACAACAAAACTGAAAGAAGGTACTTTTTTAGAAGTTTCTGAACCAGAAGGGAAGTTTATTTTAGAGCCTCAAGCACAAAAAAATTACCTAGCTTTTGCTGCAGGAAGTGGAATTACTCCTGTGCTATCAATGGTAAAAACGGTGCTAGAAAACGAATCAACTTCTACAATTACACTGGTTTTTGGAAACAAAAGAGCTGAAAGTACAATTTTTTATGATGAGTTAAATGAGTTAGCTGAAAAGTATTCTTCTCAATTAAACTTACACTATGTGTTTAGTCAAGAGGTGAGAACCAATACTAAGTTTGGTAGAATTGATAAAGGACATGTAAACTACTTCGTAAAAAATATACACAAAGATGTTTCTTTCGATTCGGTATATTTATGTGGGCCAGAAGAAATGATTCAAACAGTTTCTAATACACTTCAAGAAAATGGGTTTGATGAAGGAGATATTTACTTTGAATTGTTTACAGCGAGTATCTCAGATGAAGAAGCGGCATTAGATATTCCTGATGGAAAATCGGAAATAAGGGTGGTGTTAGATGATGAAGAACACACTTTTATGATGGAAAAAACCGATACGATTTTAGCAGCTTCTTTGCGTAATAAATTAGATGCTCCATATTCTTGTCAAGGAGGCGTATGTAGCAGTTGTATTGCAAAAGTTACTGAAGGAAAAGCTGTAATGGCAAAAAATGCTATCTTAACAGATGATGAATTAGAAGAAGGGTTAATCCTTACATGTCAAGCACATCCAACGACACAGAAAATAGTGGTAGATTTTGATGATGTATAGGTAAAATCGTAACTTTATAGAATGGATTTTTACGACTTTAAAAATGCTTTTTTTGTAGGTGTTTTCATGGCTTTTATGATAGGGCCAGTATTTTTTATGTTAATTAAAACGAGTATTCTAAAAGGAGCTCGAGCTGCTATTGCCTTCGATATAGGTGTAATTTTAGGAGATATTTCCTTTATGTTAATAGCCTATTTTGGAAGTAGAAGCTTGCTAGAAAAAATAAAAGACGATCCGCGTTTGTTTCTTATCGGTGGTTTGGTGCTTATTGTTTATGGATTGATTACTTATTTAGATAAAAACAATAAGAAAGAAGCACAAGCTCCTGATGTACCATTGCCAGAAAGTAATAATTATTTAAAACTATTGTTTAAAGGTTTTTTCTTAAACTTTATAAATATAGGAGTGTTGGCCTTTTGGTTGGGGCTAATTGTAGTTATAGGGCCTACGTATGATATGAATCCTAAGTATTTAGTTTGGTATTTTGGTACTGTAATAGCAGGGTATGCAATTACTGATTTAGGAAAGATACTACTTGCTAAGCAATTAAAAAGCAGGTTAACACCCTTGGTAATTTATAGAATAAAACGAGGAATGGGGGTCTTGTTAATTGTCTTTGGAGCGGTATTAATGCTAAAAGGATTTATTCCTGAAAGTAAGATTGATAACTTAATTGAAAAAGTAGAATCAATCGATTAAAAGCCAATAATTATTTTGGCTATTGAAAAGTAGATTAAAATTCCAAAAATATCATTACTCGTTGTAATAAAAGGTCCAGTTGCAATGGCAGGATCAACCCCTCTCTTATCTAAAAATAAAGGGATAAAAGTACCAACTAAACCAGCGACAATAATTACGGTGAATAAAGAAGATGAAATAGCCGAAGCAATGGTTATATCTCCTTTCCAAATCCAGATAAAGAAAAATAAGATAACAGCTAAAACAAGTCCGTTTACAGCTGCTAAAGACATTTCCTTTAATAATCTACTAGTAACGCTTCCTTTTACATCATCGTTAGCTAAGCCCTGTACAATAATAGCTGACGATTGTACTCCAACATTACCAGCCATAGCGGCAATAAGAGGGGTAAACATAAAAAGAACAGCATTTTCTTCTAAGGCCCCTTCAAAAAAGCCCATAATCCTTGCTGCTCCAATACCTCCAATTAAACCTAAAAACAACCAAGGTAGTCGAGCTTTGGTTAATTGCAAAATACCATCTTCAGAGTCAACATCTTGTGTAATACCTGCTGCTAATTGATAATCTTTTTCGGCTTCTTCTTTAATTACATCAACAATATCATCAATGGTAATTCGTCCTACCAAAACCCCTAGTTCATCTACAACAGGAATAGCTTCTAGGTCATATTTACGCATTATATTAGCCACATCTTCTGCATCATCATGTACGTGCACAAAATCTACTTTTGGAATGTATACATCTGAAATTTTAGAACGAGTAGAGGCCATTAACAAGTCTTTTAACGACAAACGTCCTTTTAGTTTTCCCTCATCATCAACCACATAAATAGAGTGAACTCTAGTAACTTCTTCCGCTTGCTGACGCATTTTTTTTACACAGGTAAGTACATTCCAGTTCTCATTTACTTTTACAAGTTCTTTCGCCATTAATCCTCCAGCAGAATCTTCGTCATAACGGAGTAGTTCTACAATTTCTTTGGCGTGTTCTCGATCTTCAATTTTCTGAATAACGGCTTGTTTTCGTTCTTCAGGAAGCTCAGCAATAACATCAGCAGCATCATCTGTGTCAAGCTCGTTAACCTCTTCAGCAATTTCTTTGGCAGATAGTTGTTCAAAAACTTTTTCACGTACTTCTTCATCAACTTCCATCAATACGTCTGAAGTTGTTTCGCTATCTAACAAACGTATAATATAAACTGCTTCTTCAAAAGAAAGTTCGTCTAAAACTTCTGCAATATCAGCATAGTGAATATCTGAAAAAACCTCATAAAGAGCTGAGTCTTTTTGATGTTTAATCAAATCTTGTACGTTTTCTAATAAATCTTTAGTGATTTCTAATGCCATCGCTTACGATTTTGCTCGATTATCGAGGGTTTGAATATGTTAGCATCTAACCCAAAAAGAAGACTTATGCTTCTAAAATAGGCTATTAACTATTGTTTTGAGCTATTTTTTGTGTCAACTCAATGAATTTTTGCACCGATAATTGTTCGGGGCGCATCGCAAATATAGGGTCTTCTTTTAAGGTATCCGAAAGATTGAAAGATTTTAAACTAGAACGCAGCATTTTTCTTCGTTGGTTGAAAGCTGTTTTTACCACTCTAAAAAATAATTTTTCATCAACAGAAAGCGTATAATTTTCTTTTCTGATAAGTCTAATAACTCCAGAATCTACTTTTGGTGGTGGGTTGAATACTGTAGGAGGTACTGTAAATAAGTATTCAGCATCGTAAAAAGCCTGGGTTAATACTGAGAGTATTCCGTAGGTTTTGCTTCCTTCTTTTTCTGCAATTCGTTGCGCAACTTCTTTTTGAAACATTCCTGAAAACTCAGGAACAAATTCACGGTTTTCAATAGCTTTAAAAACAATTTGAGAAGAAATATTATAAGGAAAATTACCAATAATGGCTACTTGTTGCTGATTAAAAATTTCAGCAAAGTTCTTTTTTAAAAAATCTCCTTCAATAATGGTAAATTTCTCTTTTGAAGTATTGAGTTTGATATGTTCAACAGGAAACGTTTCTTGTAAATAAGTTACCGATTCGGAATCTAACTCCATTACTGTTACTTTTGGTTTTTTTTCCAACAAGTATTTGGTTAAAACTCCCATTCCAGGACCAATTTCTAACACATTATTATATCCTTTTTCGGTAAGCGTATCAGCTATTTTCTTTGCGATGTTTTCATCGGTTAAAAAATGTTGTCCTAAATGTTTTTTTGCTCTTACGGTCATTTTTTAGAGTATCTGCTTGTTTGGTGATTTTAATGTTAGTGTTATAAATGTTACGCCAAAACCTATTCCACTAACTATGCCACTGATGGTTTCCTCGGGCTCATTTCCGTAGGTATAAAACCCCATTATTCCACCAATAGTAATTATACTTATACCAATAAGTAAGACTACTTTTTTGTTTCGATAAATTTTTTCTCGCATTCTAGTTACTATTCACTGCTGGAAAAAATTCATTAACAACCTTTAATTCGGTGCGAAAAGCAAGCATTTTGTCAGCAAACTTTTTTAATCCGTCATTGCGTAGTTTGTCTGCACTATGTTTATAATAGTTGTCCAAATCTTCACGTGTTTTTGCACTATATTGAATAGAGTAGGTGACACCTCCCATTTCCTCTTCAACCAACACCTGTGTCATTTTAGCGCTTAAAAAATGTCCGGTGGCTAATACTTCTGGTATATGACTTTCAATCCAAGTTAACCATTCAGCATGTATAGTTTCGTCTATATTTATTGTTACGTTGTATATGTACATTTTTTTTAATTTGGAAAATGCATCGCAATTGATACATCTTTAAATTGATTTATTAAATATCGTCTCCTCTTAATTTTCTGAACTTCTTTCGAGCTTTTACGAGGTAAATACTCGATGGGTGGTCAAAAATAATCTTTTGATAGTATTCTTTAGCTTTTTCAAGATTATTTAATTCGTTGCTGTATAATTCAGCCATCTGATAATATGCATTATCAACATAAATTCCTTTTTTATCTAATGCTATTATTTTAGTATAGTTTAAAATAGCTTGATCGTATGATTTCTTTTTCACAAACAATTGTGCTTGCTTAAACAAGGCTTCATCTTCAATTGGTTGTCCTCTATAATTAGTAATGATGTCGTTAAAAATAGCAATTGCTTCGTCATTTTTATTTTGATAGGATAATAAGTCTGCTTTCGCATATTCTTTTAAGCCTGTAGTAATGCTGTCTTTGGGTTCGTTATCTGAAATAGTTAAGAACAAATCAGCAGCATCATTCGCAATGAGTTGTGTGGCAGAGCCTTTTAAAATTTTTAACTGAGCTTTTGCCCAAGTGAAATCATTTTTAAAGTAAGAAGCTTGCGCTACTTTAAAGCGGGCTTCTTGACCTATGTAATTGTTTTTGAATAATGTTTGAACTTGAGAAAAATAAATTAACCCTTTGTTAAACTTCCCCATATACACAAAAACATCACCAAGTTTAAGTTTTATAGAAGCATTTATAAATTTTGAATTGGTAAAGTTCAAAGCATTTTTTAAAACAGTCGCTGCTGCTGCTGGATTGTTTTTGGTAAAAGTTAAATAATTAGCATACTCTATTTGTGTGAAAAGCGTTTTTGAATTAATTCCATATTCTTTGAAAATGGCATTAAAACGTCCTTCTATATCAGGTTGTTTGGTTTCTATAGCAATTTTTAAATTATTATTTATGGCTCCAAACTTATCTCTAGGATAATTTGTTTTTTCAATAATTAAATCGAAACACTCTTTTGCAACAGTGTAATCTTTATTTTCAAGAGCTATTTTACCTAAGTCATTAATTTTACCCAAATTATTAGGGTCTCTAGCCAATAATGCTTTGTTTTGAATAAGTGCTTTGTTATACTGTTTTTGTCTAATAAATAACCAAGAAAGTAAATCGTTCCAGCTATCTTTAGGGTTGCTTATAGACTTACGTAATAGTGCTTTTTTAAACAAAAGGTTATTTTCATCTTCACTATCATCGGTTAAATACTTACCAGCGTAGCGCTTAACATTGTTAAGGTAACCTTCATTTTTATCAACCAAATCAACATAAGATTTAAACATCTGTTCAAAATCTCCTTTTTCACCATAAATCTGCGCTAATTGAAACCCATAATTGGCCTTTGGGTTAACGGTCATTACTTTATTAAACGCTTCAATGGCTAAATCTAATTTGTTGTAGTTTTTAAACAACCCAGCGATTAAAGAACCATAATTGGCTTTTTTATTAATAGATTCAATTGCTTTTTGATATTGCTTGTTGGCATCTTCATTTTTTTCTTGACGTTCAAAATTATAACCAAGAACTACGTGTAAATAAGATAAGTTAGGTTTTTCTTTTAGTTTTTGTATAAGTAAATTTTCAGCAACTGTAAATTGTTCAGTTTCTTGATAACAAGTAATTAACTTTTTTAAGTAGGTTGTATTAAATGGGCTTTGGTCGTATAATTTTTTGTATAACTGAATTGCCTTTTCATATTCATTGTTTCTAAAATAATTTTCAGCAATAATAAATTCGTTTTGTTGTGCGTGACAAAACAGGCTTAAAATCAATAAATTAAATAGGATAATGATTTTCTTCATTTGGAAAAATTTTAAGCGTTTTTTGAGGGGCTTAATTCATTTTTGAGGATTCTATCTATCAAAAATACAGAACATAATTGTTAAAATACTATTAAAAGAGTTGCTTTTTTGAAAAGCAGTGTAACATTTTGGCACGAACTTTGTCTTATTAGTAAAACAACGAAACAATGTAAACTATGAGAAATTTTACGACACAATATGAAATAGCAAAGCAGAATGCAAATGAGTTTATGAGAAAAGGTCAAATACCTCAATACTTTGAAGCATTGTTAGAAATGAATAAATACAAGAGATTAATGGTAGCAGTGGTTGCCAATTAAACATATTTTTTTCAATGGGGATTGATTAATTAAAAATCCCAAGCATCGTAATTGAGGCTTGGGATTTTTTTATTTTTATCTTGAAGATTAATTAATCAATCATATCAAAACCACAGTAAGGAATTAATACTTCAGGAATTTTAATTCCTTTTTCAGTCTGGTAGTTTTCTAAAATACCAGCCAATACTCGAGGTAGTGCTAAAGAACTTCCATTTAAAGTGTGTACCAATTGGCTTTTACCGTCTTTGTTTTTAAAACGTAGTTTTAAGCGGTTTGCTTGAAACGTTTCAAAGTTTGAAGCAGAACTAATCTCCAACCAACGTTCTTGAGCTGTAGAATACAATTCAAAATCGAAGGTTAGGGCAGCGGTAAAACCAGTATCTCCACCACATAAGCGTAAAATACGATAGGGTAATTTTAATTCACGTAAAATTTCTTTGATGTGTTCCACCATTCCATTCAAAGCGTTGTAAGAATTATCAGGGTGCTCAACACGAACAATTTCAACCTTATCAAACTGGTGCAAACGGTTTAGTCCACGAACGTGTGCTCCGTAGCTACCTGCTTCACGACGGAAACAAGGAGTGTAGCCCGTAACAGCAATTGGTAAATCACTTTCTTGTACTAAATCACCTCTAAACATATTAGTAACAGGTACTTCTGCTGTTGGTATTAAGTATAAGTTATCACCTGTTACATGGTACATTTGCCCTTCTTTGTCAGGCAATTGTCCTGTTCCAAAACCAGAAGCTTCATTCACCAAATGAGGAACCTGCACCTCGTTGTATCCAGCAGCTGTATTCTTATCTAGAAAATAATTAATTAAAGCACGTTGTAAACGAGCTCCTTTTCCTTTGTAAACAGGAAAGCCAGCCCCTGTAATTTTAGCACCTAAATCAAAATCAATGATATCGTATTTTTTTGCTAATTCCCAATGAGGTAATGCGTTTTCTCCTAAATTAGGAACTGTTCCTTCCTTAAAAACTTCTTCATTATCTTCTTCACTCTTTCCTGCTTTTACAGATGGGTGAGGAACATTAGGAATTTGATATAACAATTCGTTTAGCTTCTCTACAACTGCGTTTAATTCTTCTGTGAATTGTTTAGATTGCTCTTTTAATTCACCTGTTTTTGCTTTCAGTTGATTTGCTTCTTCAATTTTACCAGATTTAAAAAGCCCCCCAATTTCTTTGGATATTTTGTTCGATTCAGCTAAAATAGTATCTAAAGAAACTTGTGTAGTTCTACGTGTTTCATCAGCAGTTAATACCTCTTCAATAATTGTTTCGGCATTAGCAAAATTACGTTTTGCCAATCCGTCTAAAACAGTTTGTTTGTTTTCTCTAATAAACTGAACCTGTAACATCTTTTTAATTTTTTAAGAATAGCAAAGATAAAAGAAGCTGTAGACTTAAGCAATGTGTTTTATGTACTAAATTTCTTCAAGCATCATAAAGAAATCTGATAGAGTAATATTGAAATAATCACAAATTTTCTGAAGAGTAGTAATCGTGATATTTGTTTTTCCTTGTTCTATTCTCGCTAAATGTATTCCTGTATCAATATAAAACTCACTTGAAGTAATATGATACTCTTCCCTTAATGTTTTTACACAAAGGGCTACCTTTTTTAAGGTAATCTCCTTTTTTGACAGCATTATTCTTTTTCGATACAAAATCTTAAAAACATATGAAATACATAATGACATACTTGTCATTATGTAGGTTTTAAAAAAATTAACTTTGTATGTAGTTACGTCAATAATACTAATTCTAAAGCTATTTGAAACCGGGGGGCTTTGAGTATGATTTTAAGGTTAGAGCTTGGCGTAACTTTTTAAAAAAAGCATTGAGTTTTGCTCGTCTTTTTTTAATTGAGAAATTAAGCCAGAAACAGAATCGAACTTTTGTTCGTCTCTTAAATAGTAAAGTAGCTCAATAGTTAACTCTTTACCATATAAGTTTTGGTTAAAATTGAAATAATGCACTTCAATAGTTTGATGTTCTCCATCAACTGTTGGTCGGTTACCAATATTCATCATTCCATAAACAGTGCTAGTATTAATAATAGATTTTACGATATAAACCCCTGTTTTAGGGATTAATTTGTAATCTTCTGCAATATCAATATTGGCAGTTGGGAAGCCTATTTTTCCACCTAGTTGTTTTCCATTTACAACTTTCCCAGCAAGTGAAAAGTTATACCCTAAGTAATTATTAGCAGTTTTTAAATGCCCATTGGCAAGGGCTTTTCTAATTTTGGTAGAGCTAACCGATACTTCATCTATATCTTGAGCAGGAATTTCTTCAACAGTAAAATCGTATAAGTGAGAGTACTCGGTTAATTGTTCAATATTACCTTCTCTATTTTTTCCAAAATGATGATCGTAACCAATAATTAATTTAGAAATACGTAGTTGGTTTACTAAAATATCACGAACAAAATCTAAGGCAGTAAGTCTAGAAAACTCTCTGCTAAAAGGATGAATGATTAAATAATCCAAACCTAATTTTTCGAGATGCTGTGCTCTTTCATCAATTGTGTTGATTAATTTAATAGAAACATCTTTTTGTAGCACCATTCTTGGGTGAGGAAAAAATGTTAGCAACACCGATTTTTTATCACTAGCTTTTGCTTCACTAACTAGTTTCTCAATAATTTTTTGATGACCAATATGAACTCCATCAAAAGTACCGATGGTAACCATCGTTTTTTGAGAGGGGCTAATATCAAAAATAGAATGTATAATTTCCAAGACTACCAATAAGTTTAGGCAAAAATACAATTTGTATAAGATGATAAATAATAAATTAAGAAATAAAAGCTAAAATTAGTTTTTGGTAAGTTTTTCTCTTTATAATTAGTATAATTACAAAAAAACAGGGTAAATATTTTGCAAATGAAAAAAAATTGTATTTTGCACTACAGTTAACAAATTATTTTACATTATGATGAAAAAACTATTACTTGTTGCATTTGTGCTATTTGGTACAGCAATGATGGTTGCTCAAACTACCATTACAGGTACGGTTAATGATGCTTCGCTTGGTGGACCACTACCAGGAGCAAACATTAAAGTTTCGAGAAAAGCAGTGGGAACATCCACTGATTTTGATGGTAAGTTTACAATGACGGTAACAGATATCCCTCCGTTTACCATTGAAATTTCTTCTTTAGGGTATCAAACAAAAACAGTTGAGATAACAAAAAACAACCAAGTTGTTGAGGTTAGCTTAACAGAAAATGCCACTTCTTTAGATGAGGTAGTTGTATCGGCTTCGAGAACTCCAGAACGTGTGATGGAATCTCCTGTAACAATTGAACGTTTTGATTCAAGAGCAATTAAAAATACAGCTTCAGCTTCATATTACGATGGATTAGAAAATTTAAAAGGAGTTGATATTAACTCAGGAGGTTTAACGTTTAAAACAGTAAACACACGTGGTTTCGCTACCTTTGGTAATGAGCGTTTTGTACAGTTAGTTGATGGAATGGATAATGCCTCTCCAGCATTAAACTTTGCTATTGGAAACTTATTAGGAATTTCTGAAGTAGATGTAAAAAGTGTTGAGATATTACCAGGAGCAGCTTCTGCTTTATATGGAGCCAATGCATTTAATGGTATTATGTTAATGCGTAGTGAGAGCCCGTTTAATGAGCAGGGAATCAGCGTTGGTTTAAAAACAGGTTTGACAAGTCAAGAAGCAGCAGGAGATAATGGCTATTATGATGCTACTATTAAAATGGCACATGCTTTTGATGATTACTTAGCAGTGAAAGCGAGTTTTTCTTACTTAAAAGGAGAAGAATGGCATGCAACTGATTATAGAAACACAACAGGTATTGGAGGTACTTATATTCCTGGGATGAGTCATAATGACGATCCTAACTACGATGGAGCTAATGTATATGGAGACGAAGTTTCTGTTGATTTAGGAGGAGCTATCGGAAAGGTTAGTAGAACAGGGTATAGAGAAGTAGACCTAATGTCTAACGAAGCTAAAAGTGTAAAATTCAATGGAGCAATCCATTATCGTCCTTTAGGTAATGACCGTGTTGAAATTATTTGGAATTCTAAATATGGTAGAGGAAATACAATTTACCAAGGTCAAAACCGCTATAATTTAGCTAACTTCTTTATGGAACAACATAAATTAGAAGTAAGAGGTAAAAACTTTTTTATACGAGGATATTATGCAGGAGAAGATGCAGGAGATTCTTATGATACTCGTTTTGCAGCCATTAATATCAACAGCAAATGGAAATCTAATACAGATTGGTTCGGACAGTATGCAGCAGCCTATTTAGGGGTTATTCCGGGAGTGCCAGCATCAAATCATGCAGCGGCAAGAGCAGTTGCTGATACAGGAAGACCAGAGCCTGGTTCTGCTGAGTTTACAAGACTTTTTAATGAAGTAACGGCAGATCCAGATTTATTAACTGGATCAAAGTTTAGAGATAATACAAGTTATTATCATGCAGATGGTAACTTAAATTTACGCGATTATATTGATTGGGCAGAGGTTCAAGTAGGAGGGTCATATAGACAATACAGATTGAACTCTTATGGAACTATTTATACCGATAGTGATGGTCCAATTAAATATGGAGAATATGGGTTGTATACTCAAATTCAAAAGAAAATGATGGATGATCGTTTAAAATTTACAGGATCTATTCGTTATGATAAGTCAGATAATTTTGATGGAAACTTTACTCCAAGAGTTTCGTTAGCATATGCAGCAGGAGAAAATAAGAATCACAACTTTAGAGCGTCTTTCCAAACAGGTTTCCGTAACCCAACAACGCAGGACCAATATATCGGTTTAGCAACAGGAGCAGGATTCATTTTAGGAACAGCTCCGGATAATATTGGGCGTTTTTCTGCACCAGCAATTACAACAACAGGAAGTTTTGTTTTAACAGGACAAGATGTGTTTGATAGAGGGTATTCTGCTAACTCTATTGCAAATGGAAATCCTACTTTGGCAACTACAGATTTAGTAGAGCCAGAAAAAGTAAAATCTTTTGAAGTTGGTTATCGTGCAGCGGTTCCTTTAGGGGAGAATAAGTTGTCTATTGATTTTAGTACATACTATAATATGTATTCTGACTTTATTTCTAATAAAGATGTAGTTGTATTGGTAGATCCAAATACACCAGTAACCGTGGGTAATTTAACGAATAGAGACTTAGTTAGAACATTTAGTGTAAAAACGAACTCAACAGTTGATGTAGATTCTTACGGAGTTGGTTTAGGATTGAATACTAAAATATTTAATGGATTTGATGTCGGATTAAACTATACATGGTCTAAGTTTGATTTTGATCAAGCTGCTGACCCTGATTTTGAAGCTGGATTTAATACACCAGAGCACAAAGTAAAAATGCAATTTGGACATTCAAATTTATTTGAAAACTTCGGATTCAATGTTAGTGCTCGTTGGCAAAATGAGTTCTACTGGCAGTCTACTTTCTTAGAAGGTACTGTAGAGGAAAGAACAGTTCTTGATGCCCAAATTAACTATTCTGTTCCTTCAATTAAATCAGTGTTTAAAGTAGGAGGGTCTAATTTAACAGGAGAAGAGTATTTAAGTGCACCTGGAGTAGGAGCAGTAGGTTCTCAGTACTACATTTCTTGGACAATCAACAACTAAAAAAAGAAACAATGAAAAATACAATTAAATATACTTTTTTGTCTGCATTATTTCTAGGGTTAGCCGCCTGTGATGTAGATAACACATTACCCGAAATAAAAGGGGAAGCAGAGAGTACCGTAGCATTACAAGCAGGAAGCGCAGATTTTTCAAAATACGTTGCTATCGGAGCCTCTTTTACAGCTGGTTTTACTGACAATGCTTTATTTAAAGCAGGGCAACAAAATTCGTTTCCAAATACCTTAGCTAAAAAATTTGCGATGGTAGGCGGCGGAGATTTTACACAGCCTTTAATGAATGATAATTATGGAGGTTTAATTTTAGCAGGAAACCCTGTATTACATCCAGTAACAGGAGAAAGGTTATTTGATGTAAGACTAACTTTTAATGGTGAAGGGCCAACCTCTTTAAGTAATGTTAATCCTATGGCAGTGTCTACTACAGATTTTGCATTGAACAATCCAACAGGACCGTTCAATAATGTAGGAGTGCCAGGAGCAAAGAGTACGCATTTTATTGCACCAGGATATGGTAGTTTAGCTAATTTTCCAGCAGCTGCAAATCCTTATGCTGTGAGAGTAGCTGGCAATACAAATGCTTCTATTATTGAATTGGCAGTTGGTCAAAGTCCAACATTTTTTACGTTGTCTGAGTTTGGAGGAAACGATGTGTTAGGGTATGCTATCTCTGGAGGAGACGGTTCTAGTCCAATTACACCTACCGCAACCTTTGATTTTGCTTTAAGTACGGTTGAAACAGCTTTAAAATCAACAGGAGCAAAAGGTGTAGTAGCAAACTTACCATATATTACTAGTTTACCTCATTTTACGACGGTACCATATGCTCCTTTAGATCCAAGCAATCCAAGTTTTGGTGCACAAATACCAACATTAAATAATGTTTTTGGAGCTATCAATGGAGTTTTTGAGGCTATTGGTGTTCCAGAAAGATCAATTGTATTTGCTACAGATGCTGCAAGTGCCGTTGTGATTAAGGATGAATCGTTGGAAGATAAAACGGCTCAAATTGTGGGAGCTTTGTTAGCAAGTCCTACGTTCCCTCCTTTCGTGGCGAGCTTTGGATTGCCTACCGATGTAACCACTTTACAAAAAGTAGCTGGGTTATTAGGTACTTATTATGGTCAAGCAAGACAAGCAACTGAAGATGATTTATTAGTACTGCCTAGCATGAATGTAATAGGGGAAGTAAACACAGATTCTGTTCAGTTTTTAATGATGCAAGGCTTACCAGGACAGTTAGCAGGAATGTTTTCTGTAGAAGGAGTGTCTTTACCATTAGAAGACAAATGGGTATTAGTTCCTAGTGAACAAGCAGAAATAAAAGTAGCAACAGATGCGTATAATACAAGTCTTAAAACAATGGCAGATACCAATGGATATGCTTTTGTAGATTTTAAAGCTATTTTAGAAGAAGCTTCTACAGTTGGGTTAGAGTTCGGAAATTACAATATGAATACTAGTTTAGTAACTGGTGGTTTAGTTGGTTTGGATGGAATTCACTTAACCGGTAGAGGGTATGCTTTAATGGCTAATAAAATGTTAGCTGCTATTGATGTTACCTACGGATCTAACTTTACTGTTGGTAAAGATGGTTTAGCCAAACCAGATGATTACCCAACAAATTACTCGCCTACGTTACAATAGTGCACTGTATATAAAATAAAAAAGCTGAAGATTACTCTTCAGCTTTTTTTTTGTCTTTATCAGAATTCATTACATATTTTTTATACTTGCCATCTTTGTATCTGTAATAGATAAATAAAGGCATTAATATAAAAGACATGTATAAAACGCCTAAGCCCATTACGACTTGAGCTTTAGGGTGCTCTGTGTTTAAAAGATAAGCCCCTACAATCATCCAAATTAAAAAGATGATGAATAATATTTTAAGTATAGTTTTCATCTATTTTTCTTAGTTTTAGTTTACTATTAAAGCTTCTAAGTAATGTTAAGGTTTGTAACGTTATTTACTATCGCAAAAATAAAAATCCCAAACCGTTACGTTTAGGATTCTTGTTTTATTTTGTCGTTTTCAGAGTTATGCTTCCATTTTTTGTAGCCAAGAGCGTACATCTACCTCTTGTTTAATAATGTTGCTTAATTCTTCTATTTTAACACGTTTTTGTTCCATAGTATCTCTATGACGAATGGTAACAGTATGGTCTTCTAAAGTGTCATGGTCTACAGTAATACAAAAAGGTGTACCAACAGCATCTTGACGACGATATCTTCTTCCAACAGCATCTTTTTCATCATAAACAACATTGAAATCCCATTTTAAATCGTCCACAATTTTACGAGCTACCTCAGGTAACCCATCTTTTTTAACCAACGGTAAAATAGCGGCTTTAGTTGGAGCTAATACTGCTGGTAATTTTAAAACAGTTCGTGTAGAACCATTTTCCAACTCCTCTTCTTGTAAAGAATTAGAGAAAACAGCTAAAAACATCCTGTCTAAACCAATTGAGGTTTCAACTACATAGGGAACATAACTTGTATTATCTTCATGGTCGAAGTACTGAAGTTTTTTACCAGAAAATTTTTCATGCTGACTCAAATCGAAGTCAGTACGCGAGTGGATTCCTTCTAGCTCTTTAAACCCAAAAGGAAAATTAAATTCAATATCAGCTGCAGCATCAGCATAATGCGCTAGCTTATCATGGTCATGAAAGCGATAATTTTCTTCTCCCATACCTAAAGACATATGCCATTTTAAGCGGTTCTCTTTCCATTTTTCATACCACTCTTTTTGAGTCCCTGGTTTTACAAAAAACTGCATTTCCATTTGCTCAAATTCACGCATTCTAAAAATAAACTGACGTGCTACAATTTCATTACGAAAGGCTTTACCTGTTTGAGCAATTCCGAAAGGAATTTTCATACGCCCAGTTTTTTGTACGTTTAAGAAGTTTACAAAAATACCTTGTGCGGTTTCTGGACGTAAATATACCTTAGTAGAACTGTCTGCAGAAGCGCCAAGTTGCGTACCAAACATTAAGTTAAACTGCTTAACTTCTGTCCAGTTTTTAGAACCTGAAACAGGACAAGTAATACCTAAGTTTATAATTAAATTTCTAAACCCTTCTAAATCGTTTTCTTCTTGCACTCTTGTAAGTTCAAGAGTTATCTCGTCCATTTGTTTTTGACGTCTTAAAACATTTGGATTGGTACTTCTAAATTCATGTTCATCAAAAGCATCTCCAAAACGTTTTTTTGCTTTAGTGATGTCTTTTTGAATTTTTTCATTAATTTTTTCTCTGAAATCTTCAACTAAAACATCTGCTCTATAACGCTTTTTAGAGTCTTTATTGTCAATTAAAGGATCGTTGAAAGCATCAACGTGGCCTGAGGCTTTCCAAGTAGTTGGGTGCATTAGTATTGATGCGTCAATACCTACAATGTTTTCGTGCATTTGCACCATTGCTTTCCACCAATAATCACGAATATTTTTCTTTAATTCTACTCCGTTTTGAGCATAATCATATACCGCACTTAAACCATCGTAAATTTCAGATGACTGGAATACATATCCGTATTCTTTTGCGTGTGATAATACTTTTTTAAATTGATCTTCTTGTTTTGCCATGTTGCAAAAATAAAACAAGGATTTAAACTAAAGGTATGTAAAAAGAAAAAAGTGAAGAATTAATTAAACTCTTCACTCTTTAGTTACATTTTTTATTTTTAACAACTCTTATCGTAAATTTATGGTAGTATTTCCTGAATATACACCATCAACAAAAGCACTAATAGTATACTTTCCTTTTTTAATATCGTCTCTATTAACTAAAACTAAAGAAACAAGACTTAAACGGTTGTTGTTATAGTTAACTTCAAGAGAGTCTGTATACTGAACTTTTTGCCCGTTTTTTAAGTCAGTTTTTCCTTTAGGAGCGACTACTTTTTTATTTTCATCAATAATTTGAATATAAACATTTTTTTCACCAGCAGTAGTAATTGGGTTTTCTAACAAATCGAAATTAATTCTGAAAGCATCTGTCCTACTCGACCTACTTGTAGAGGTTAATTTACCACTACTACGCTCTTTCATAGCAATAGCCCTTACAGGACTAGTTTTAATAACTCCGCCAATTGCTACTTTGGCTTCCAACTCTTTGTTTTTTTCTGTTAAAGTTTCATTTACACTATCTTTTTGCTGTAAAATTTCGTTGGCGATAACATTTTCTTGTGTTAAGGCTTCATTGGCACTATTTAGAGAGTCTATTTGAATGAAGAGTTTTTTGTTTTCGCGTTCTAAACTAGCAATCCTTCTTCGGTATTTTCCAATAAGACCAAAATTATCAGATTTTAATTCTTTTATAGAGTCTCTTAAATTTTTCATTTTTGTTAACTCTATTTCTAGTCTATCAGCTAAACGTTTTTTACCAATTACAACATCGGTGTAGTCTTTAATCATTTCGTCGAGATCTTGTTGTAACTCGGCTTTTTCTTCTAAGAATATGTTTTGAAGATTTTTGTTTTCATTTGACTTTTGAAATGAGTAATAAAAAAGGAAAAGTGATAAGATAATTAATACTAAAATTGAAACATTCTTGGTTTTTTGTTGATTCATGATTTAGGGGGGGATTGATTATATTAAGTTATTTATTAATTTGAGTGTTTTTTATTTAAGTGCTAAAGATTTATTGCCAGTAAGAATACCATTTACAAATGTGTTTATATGATAAGTGCCTGCACTAATTTTACTATCCACATTTACAAAAGAAATCATAGATAGTTGTTTGTTGTTATATTCTGCAATTAAAATATCACTACACCATATTTTTTTATTGTTTTGTAAACTTACTTCTTTAATGGGGGTAATAACGTTCTTGTTGGTGTCTATTACTTGAATATAAACTTCTTTAGGGCCAGGAGATGCTATTTTGTTTTCTAACAAATCAAATTCTATTTTAAAGGCATTCACTTTGTTAGATCTGGAGGTTGAGGTAAACCTTCCATTTTTTTTCTTCTTCATAGCTTCTGCTTTTATAGTAGAAATTTCAATAACTTCTGCAGTAGCTATTTTCTTTTTTAAGGCTTGTTTTTCTTTGCTTAAAAAATGATTTATATTGGTGAGTTTTGCATTTTGTTTTTCTTTAACTAATAGGGCTTCTTGAACACTATCGTTTTTTGTAATTAATTCATTGTTAATTGAATTAAGGCGGTTTATTTGAGTAAAAAGTTTTTTGTTTTCCTCAATAAGTATCCCAGTTCTTTTTCTGTAGTACCTAATAAATTTATAGTCTACTTCCTTTAAGTTTGTTACAGAGTCTCTGAGTTGAATTACTTTATGAAGTTCACCTTTTAGCTTTAATGAGTACTCACTTTTCTTATAACTAGCCTCTTCATAGTCTTCAATAATAGTTGTTAATTCACTTTCAAGTTCCTTTTTTTCAAGCTCAAAAACAGCTTTGAGTTCAGAGTAATCTCTGGCGTTTTCATAAGATAAAAACCCAATAACAAGTATTAGTAAAATTAAAAAGGCAATGAAGCCGTTGTTTTTTATTTTTGAGACAGGCATCATTTTAGGGGTTGTAATGAGGGTTATGCTCTGTGCTAATATACTATTTATTTTTTAACACATTTGTAAATAAAAGCAGGGGGAAAATTTAGAGGCTCAAAGCTTAAATTAATTGCATTGCCGAAGACTTCTTTCAGTTTTTTATAATAGGTTAAACTGTACTGATATTGAATAAAAAGCCCAGTAGTAGTTAAAAAGTTATAGCTTTTTGTTAAGATGGAGTGCGATATTTCTTTAGGAATTATAGTTAAAGGTAAACTAGAAACAATATAGTCTGCTTTTGTATAGCCTAACTTTTCTATTTCTAACTTTATGTTTTCGGCAGAAGCTTTTAAAACAATTAATTGGGAGTGATTTATTTTTTTTAACTCCTGGTAAAAAGCATCGTTTATTTCAAAGCAAATAAGTATGGTCTTTGGGTGGAGTTTTTTTAAAATATATTGAGTTATAGCGCCATTTCCAGGGCCTAGTTCTACAATAACTTCAGCCGTTTTAAAGTCAATTTCTTTTAGCATTTTATGTGCCAAGTATTTAGAACTTGGAACAATTGTACCTGATGTTTTGTAATTTTTTACGGCTTCTTTGAAAAAATTAAACTTTTTACTCAAAATATAACTTCTGTTGTTTTTTGTATCTTTCTGTTAAAAAAGGCTTGTAAAGATGCAATTTTTAAAAGAGATATTCTATTTATTCTATCCCAATTTATGTGTTAATTGTGAAATAACGTTGTTACAAAATGAAACATTCTTATGTACTATCTGTAAAAACGACTTACCAATTATAGACGATAATAAGCATATAAATGTTACATTAATGTCAAATTTTTATGGAAAAGTGCCTATTCAAAATGTCCGTTCTTTTCTTTTCTACAAAAAGAATGGAGTTACTCAAAAACTGATCCATGAGTTAAAATATAAAAAGCAGCAGGCAATAGGGGTATTCATAGCAGACTGGTTTGGTGAGAAGTTAAAAATAATGAATACGTTTGCAGAGGTAGATTACATTGTTCCCGTACCTTTACATTTAAAAAAGCTTCGAAGTAGGGGCTATAATCAAGTAACTATGTTTGGTGAACGATTGAGTGATATTTTAAGCATAGAGTATATACCAAATGTTCTTATTAGAACCTCTAAAACAACAACACAAACCTTAAAACAACGATTTGAACGATTTTCTAATAGCAACACAAAATTTAAGCTTGTTAATACCACTCTTTTTGAGAATAAACATGTTTTACTGATTGATGATGTTATTACTACAGGAGCAACATTAGAAGCTTGTGCAAACGAGCTTTTAAAAACAAAAAACATTACAATTAGTGTTGCAACGATGGCGTATACACAAAAAGACTGATACCATTCCATCTTAATTTACTACTTTTGAAAATGGATTTTAAACCATTAATTTGTGAAAAATAAACACTTTATCTTAGTAACTCTTTTCGCTTTTTTAATAAGTAGTTGTGCACGTAAAGGACGACCTGAAGGAGGTCCTAAAGATGAAACTCCACCTATAATGGTTACTGCAAATCCTCCGTATGAAACGATTCATTTTAAAGAGGATAATATTCGTATTTATTTTGATGAGTATATTATTTTAAAAGATTTGCAAAAACAGTTGGTTGTTTCTCCTCCAATGAAAAACCCGTTATTAATTACGCCTCAAGGAACACCGAGTAAGTATATTAATATTAAAATATTAGACACATTACAACCAAATACTACCTATACTTTTAACTTTGGGAATGCTGTTCAGGATAACAATGAAAACAATAAGTTAGAGAGTTTTAAATATGTGTTTTCAACAGGAAATTATATTGATTCTTTAAAAATTAAAGGTGCAGTAGCTGATGCTTTTGATAAAAAAGAAGTAAAAGAAGTAAGTGTGTTGTTATACAAGCTCGATAGTACCTACAATGATTCTATTGTTTTTAAGAAAAAACCAAACTATGTAACAAGTACTTTAGATTCTACAAATTTTGAGTTTAGTAACCTGCGTGAAGGAAAGTATTTAATGTTAGCGTTAAAAGAACCATCAAACGATTATATATTTAATAGTAGAACAGATAAAATAGGTTTTGTAATAGATACAATTACGTTAGCTAAAGATACTTTACTAAACAAACCCATTCGTTTTTTTAAAGAAATTCAGCCGTATAAATTTAAAAGAGGAAAAGAGGTTACAAAAGGAAAAATTCAGTTCGGTTTTGAAGGTAAGCAAAAAGACATGACTATTGAATTGCTATCGGAAGTTCCACAAGATTACAAATCATTTACTCAGTTTGAGGAAGATAAAGATACACTCAATTATTGGCATACACCTATAGAGAAAGATTCCTTAAATTTTATAGTGAATAACCAAAATTTTAAAGACACTGTAACCGTGTTTTTAAGAAAAAAGAAGATCGACTCTTTATCTGTGTCATCTAGTGTAAGTGGCATTTTAAACTTAAAAGACACCATGTTTATCCAAACAAACAACCCAATTGTTTCTTATGATAAGTCAAAGTTTTCATTGATTGATCAAGATACTGTTGCTGTCCCTTTTGAGTTGAAAAAGCAGTCGATTAATAAACTGGCTGTATTGTTTGAAAAGAAACCTAAATATGGATACATTTTTAAAGGGGTACCCAAAGGAATAATTGATCTTTATGAAACGACAAACGATACGTTAGATTATAAATTCACAACGCGTACTGTAGAAGATTATGGAAGTATTGTATTGGATGTTAAAAATGAAACAGAATCTCCTGTTATTATTGAACTATTAAGTCAAGATAAGGTCGTAGAGAAAAGATACCTTACTTCGTCTAAAAAAATAGAATTTACCCTATTAGATCCGAAAGAATATAGTGTTAGGGCTATAGTTGATAAAAACAACAATCGTATGTGGGATACTGGAGATTTCTTGTTAAGAAAACAGCCAGAGCAAATTATCTATTTAGAAACTGTGTTTAAACTAAGGGCTAACTGGATACAAAATGAAACATTTGTAATAAAATAGATAATACCATCTTGAAAGAATAAAGAAACCGAATAAAGAAACTAATTGCTTCTCTATTCGGTTTCTTATTACATTATACTTTGTTGTTTCTAGAAAATATTGCCGTTTTTACAACAATTCTTCACAATAAAAACCATGATGTTGTATTGCTTTTAAAACGGCATCAGCTTTAACCATTTGAGTCTCTACCCGAAGAATATTGTCACAATCTTCTAAGTCAAAATTCCAGCGGTCATTTTCGGTAATCAAACGATTTAAAGTAGGTTGAACAATTTTAATTTCTTTGTTTTTTGTAACGGATGTTTTAAATACCAAAACTGTTTTCATTTTAGCTTGATTAACGTTCATAAAAAAATGGAGGTTCAATACCTAAAGCACGTAAATACACATACGCTTGTCCGCGATGATGGATTTCATTATCAATAAAATAAAAGATGGATGACCAAACTGTACCTTCATATTGACCAAAGATTTTAATGTTTTGTTGAAACTGCTCTGGTTTTATCTTAGCCCAATAAGTGTTTATTTCATCTGTAGCCTTATCCCAAAATTCAAGAATTTTTGCTTTTTTGTTGCCGTGATCGACCTCTTCAATTAATTCTTGAATTTCTCCAGTAGCAATTTCTTTAATACCCGGACCTGCTATACCCAAAAGTTCCATAACCATCTCAGCAAAAGTACGCATACCTCCTATAGAGTAATTAAAAAAGGCTTCCTCAGGAAAAGCTTCAATAGTTCTTCGGGTTAGACCTCGATGCCCTTGCCAATGTGCTAATAACTCAGAAGGTGTAATTACTTGTTCTAATAATGTGTTCGTTGTTGATTCCATAATTGTAATTTTTATTATTTGAAACCAAAAATACTATGGGGTGGTGACAGCTTTATGTCAGCAGGAAAAAATAAATTTTAAAAAAGACTATTGACAAGCGGTTGTCACTTACTGTATGTTACTTTGTACAAAGTATCGTTATTATGTTGAAGCTAAAATTTAAAAAATACTTCAGCCTGAAATCCTATCTTTGGGAAATATGTTATCACATTATGAGTTTAGACACGGTAAAACGTTTTGATAGAATTGTAGCCATTCTTATTCAGTTACAATCTAAACGTATTGTAAAAGCACAAGAATTAGCTGACAGATTTGAGGTAAGCCTACGTACCATTTATCGTGATATACGAACCCTTGAAGCATCAGGAGTACCCATTATAAGTGAAGCAGGAGTTGGTTATTCTATTATGGAAGGATACCGTTTGCCACCTGTTATGTTTACTAGAGAAGAAGTAGGAAGTTTTGTAGCTGCCGAAAAACTAATGCAGAAGTTTGTAGACAAATCTTTAGGGAATTACTACGAATCTGCTATGATGAAGCTAAAATCAGTGTTGCGCGGTCGTGAAAAAGATTGGATTTCTGCCTTAGAATCACAAATATTGGTGGATCCTACAAATAAATTGTTTAATGATAGTCTGCCAAATGCACTTGAAACCTTGTTTGAAAGCATTGCAGAAAAAAGACAGGTATTTTTAAAATATCAAGCATTAAATAGAGAAGCACCTTCTGAACGTTTTGTGGAACCTGTAGGGATTTATCACGAATCAGGATTTTGGTATGTATTGGCTTTTTGTCATTTAAGAAGCGATTACAGACAGTTTAGAACCGATAGAATGTTAGCGATAAAATCAACCCAATATAATTTTACTAGAGAACACATTACGTTAGATGAATATCGCAACCAGCATGAAAATATACCCAAAACAAAAGTTGTTATTTCTGTTGATAAAAGTGTGGTGCGATATATTAACAATAGCAAAATGCAACATGGTTTTGTCTCTGAAAAGGTAAAAGGAAACCAAGTAGAAATGACATTCATGACATCTTATATAGAGCACGGTTTTTCCAGATGGTACATGGTGTTTTCAGATTATGCCAAAATCATTGAACCAGAAAGTTTAAAACTTCAGGTAAAAGAGATTTTAGCAAAGGCAATTGCTAAACTTTAATGCGCTTCTAACCAGTTTGCTCCTGTATCTATTTCAACATCTAACGGAACGCTCATTTTAAAAGCGTTTTCCATTTCCTGTTTAATAATCGGTTTAATAGTATCCAATTCATCTTTATGTGCGTCAAAAACCAATTCATCATGTACCTGTAATAACATTTTCGACTTAAAGTTTTCTTGTTCAAATCGTTTGTAAATATTAATCATGGCAAGTTTAATGATGTCGGCAGCAGACCCCTGAATAGGAGCGTTTACCGCATTCCTTTCTGCAGCACCACGAACAATAGCATTTCGAGAATTGATGTCTTTTAAATAACGACGACGATGTAATATCGTTTCTACATATCCGTGTTCACGCGCAAAATCTACCTGCTTAGAAATATAATTTCGTAGTTTTGGATAGGTTGCATAATAGGTATCAATCAACTCTTTCGCCTCTTTACGAGACAAATCGGTTTGATTGCTCAATCCGAAGGCAGAAACGCCGTAAATAATTCCAAAGTTTACCGTTTTAGCATTGCTACGTTGTTCACGGGTTACCTCTTCAATAGGAACGTTGAATACTTTTGCAGCAGTAGAAGCGTGAATGTCTTCACCATGTTGAAAGGCTTTAATCATCGTTTCTTCTTCACTTAAAGCAGCGATAATTCGTAGTTCAATCTGACTGTAATCAGCCGCTAACAATACATAGTCTTCATTTCTCGGAATAAAGGCCTTACGCACTTCTTGTCCGCGTTTTGTACGAATAGGAATGTTTTGTAAGTTCGGATTGTTAGAACTTAAGCGTCCTGTAGCTGCAACAGCCTGAGCGTATACGGTGTGCACTCTTCCAGTTTTAGGGTTAATTTCATTAGGAAGTGCATCAACATAAGTACTTTGTAATTTTTTATACTGACGATATTCTAAAATATCAGCAACTATTTGATGGTCTTTAGCTAAATAAGAAAGGACATCTTCTGCTGTTGAATATTGACCTGTTTTAGTCTTCTTAGGTTTGTCAACTAGTTTTAGTTTATCAAACAAAATAGGACCTAATTGTTTAGGTGATGCAATGTTAAATTCTTCACCGGCTTGTTCGTATATGTTTTGTTCAAGTTGTGAGATGTCTTTAGATAAGGCTTTCGAAAGTGTTTTTAAGAAATCAGTATCTAAATTAATACCTTCAATCTCCATAGCTGTTAGTACAGAAACTAATGGTGTTTCTACTTCGTTGAATAACTTCGTAACATTACCACTTTCTAGCTCTTTAGAAAAATGCTCTTTTAACTGATAGGTAATGTCTGCATCTTCAACAGCATATTCGGTTTGCTTAGGGAGTTCAACTTGTCGCATTGAAAGTTGATTTTTACCTTTTTTACCAATCAATTCTGTAATAGACACAGGTTGATAGTTTAAGTAGGTTTCAGCAAGCACATCCATGTTGTGACGCATATCAGGATTGATAAGGTAATGCGCAATCATGGTGTCAAACAAATTCCCTTTTACAGGCATGTTGTAATTTGATAATACTTTAATATCGTATTTTAAATTATGACCAATTTTTTCAATGGTTTCAGCTTCAAAAAATGATCGGAACTCTTCTAGAATAGTCTTTGTTTCTTCTTGATCTTCTGGAAATGAAACATAGTACCCTTTACCTACTTCCCATGAAAAAGCAATTCCAATTAGCTCAACTTCTAAGGCTTTTAATCCGGTTGTTTCCGTATCAAAACACACAGAACTTTGTTGCATTAATTTCTCTAACAATAATTTTCTTGAAAGAGGGGTCTCTACTAATTGATAGAAATGATTTGTGTTTTCAATGGTTTTAAAACCGTTAATATTTGTGTCTTTAGTAGTGCTTCCACTACCAGGAGTTGCAAATAAATCAAACTGACCTGCGGTACTAGCCTTTGTTGTTTTAGGTTTTTCAGTCGTGGTAGTAGTTTCTTCAGAAGGAGCAAATGTTTTTAAGAAATTTTCGGTTAAACGACGAAATTCTAATTCAGTAAAAATTTCTTTGGTCGCTTCAATATTGGGTTGCTCAAAAACCAATTTATCCAATTCTAACTCAACAGGAACATCTAGCATAATGGTCGCTAGTTTTTTAGAAAGCAAGCCTAATTCTTGATTGGCTTCTACTTTTTCTTTCATTTTTCCTTTTAGCTCATGTATATTTTCAAACAAGCCTTCCATACTTCCATAAGCGGCAATGAATTTTTTGGCTGTTTTTTCACCAACACCAGGCAAACCAGGAATGTTATCAACAGCATCACCCATCATTCCTAAAAAGTCAATTACTTGTAATGGGCTTTCAACACCAAACTTAGTTTTTACTTCTTCAATACCCCATTTTTCATATCCATTTCCCATACGAGGTGGACGGTACATAAAAATATGTTCAGAAACCAGTTGGGCAAAATCCTTATCTGGCGTTACCATATAGGTGTGAAGCCCTTCTTTCTCGGCTTTTTTAGCAAGTGTTCCTATAATATCATCAGCTTCATACCCTTCTTTTACAATGGCAGGAATATTCATGGCTTCTAATATTTTTTCAATATAAGGCACTGCTAAACGAATAGCTTCAGGAGTTTCTTGTCGGTTTGCTTTGTAATCTTCAAAAGCTTCAACGCGGTCAGTACTTCCTCCTTTGTCAAAGCAAACGGCTAAATAATCTGGTTTTTCACGCTTTATTACATCTAGTAAAGAGTTGGTAAACCCCATAATAGCTGAGGTGTCTAACCCTTTTGAATTGATACGTGGGTTTTTTATAAAGGCATAATATCCTCTAAAAATTAACGCGTATGCGTCGAGTAAAAAAAGTCGTTTATAATTTGCCATGTTGTGTTTTGAGCCTGTTGAAATAAAATATTGATACCGATGTGTTTACAAAAAAAGTAGAAAAACTATTGTTTCTATGAACTTTGGAGGTAAAGCTACAAAACTTTAACAAGATGTTAAAAATCAATTTTAAGAATCGCAGTATCTTTGTTTCTCCTTAAAAATGAAATAGATGTCTCGTTGGTTAGTTACAGTTATTATAATATCCGCAATAATTATTGTGTTTGAAGCGTATGCTTTTCAAGCAATCAAAACACTTACAAGAAGTAAACTTATTCGTTATGGATGGTTGTTGATTGGGTTGTTAGCTTACATACACTTTTTTTATGTAATTTTTGGTTACGATAGGAGTTCAGGGCAAACAAGAGAATTTCAATGGGCAATGGGTATGCTTTTACTTGTTTTGGTTCCTAAAGTGGTAATTTTCTTATTGATGTTTGGAGAAGATGTAGTTAGGTGGTCTCAAAAAGGAATCTCGTTTTTGTTCAAAGAAGAAACCAAAGACTTGGTTGGTAGAAGAGCTTTTATATCAAAACTAGCCTTAGGGTTGGCAGCACTACCATTTGCAAGTATGCTATACGGTATTTTTAAAGGAAAATACAATTACAAAGTACTAAAATATCAGTTAAGCTTTAAAGATTTGCCTGAGGCTTTTGACGGACTTACCATATCTCACATTACCGATATTCACTCAGGGAGTTTTGATAATAAAGAAAAAATAAAATATGGAGTAGACTTAATCAATCAGCAACAATCTGATATGATTTTATTTACAGGAGATATTGTAAATAATTTTGCTTATGAAATGGACGATTGGATGTCTGTGTTTTCTGAATTGAAAGCTCCTATGGGAAAATATTCTATTTTAGGGAATCATGATTATGGTGATTATTCTGATTGGAAAACACCAGAAGATAAAAAAGCAAATTTTCAGGCGGTAAAAGAGATTCATCCTAAAATAGGATTTGATTTATTGTTAAATGAGCATAGATATATTGAAAAAGATGGGCAAAGAATAGCATTGATAGGAGTAGAGAATTGGGGAAAGGGTTTTAACAAAGCAGGCGATTTGCATGTAGCTTCTAAAGAAGTGCAACAAGACGATTTTAAAATTTTGCTATCGCACGATCCAAGCCATTGGGAATATAAAGTAAAACAAGATGACTTTAATTATCATTTAACCTTAAGTGGACATACGCATGGTTTACAGTTTGGTATTGAAATTCCTGGTTGGATTAAATGGAGTCCGTCAAAATATGTCTATAAGCAATGGGCAGGATTGTATAAAGAGTACGATAGGTATATTAATGTAAATAGAGGTTTTGGATATCATGCCTTTCCTGGTAGGGTAGGAATTTGGCCAGAAATTACGGTAATTGAGTTAAAAAAAGCCTGATTTTCAGTATTTTTAAGAATTTGATACTAATTACCTAACAAAAAATTAGTAATTTTAGACTCTTTAGTGATTAAACGTATGCAAAAGATGACAAAGTTTGGTGAAATTATAAGCATTAACAAACCTGTGTTAATCGATTTTTATGCAGATTGGAGTGAGTTAGAACCTAGTTTAGACACACTTCGTGATGTAGCTGCTGCATTAGGTGATAAAGCCAAAGTAATTAAAATAGATATTAAAAAGAATGAAATTCTTGCCGATGCCTTACGAGTTAAGGGGAATCCTACTTTTATGATTTATAAAAACGGTGAGATGAAATGGCGTCAAACAGGAGAGCAAGACGCAAATACCCTAATAGGATTGGTTCAGCAGTTTGTTTAAGTGATTGCTTTAAAGTTATACCCTCTTTGCGAAAATTCTTTTAAAACTTTTGGAAGCGCATAATACAAGTTGTCGCTAGCTTTTATACTGTCGTGAAAAACGATGATACTCCCATTCTCAACGTTTTTAAGTACGTTTTGCAAACATGTTTCCTTCGTGATAGTCGGGTCAAAATCTGCTGATAATACATCCCACATAATAATTTTATAACCACTAGCAAGAAGTTGTTTAGCTTGTTTTCTCTTTATTTTTCCGTACGGAGGACGAAATAATTTTGTTCTTTGATCAGGTAATAAGCTTTCACATTTACTCGTGTTTTCAATATAAGCCGTATTACTGTTTTCCCAGCCGTTTAAGTGATTAAAAGTATGGTTTCCTACCGAATGTCCTTCGTTAACTATTCTTGAAAAAACAGCAGGGTGTTTTCGAACATTATCACCAATACAAAAAAAGGTGGCTTTTGCATTGAATTTATTCAATTGATTAAGTACAAATTCAGTAACCTCAGGAATAGGGCCATCATCAAAAGTGAGGTATATTTCTTTCTTATTGGTAAAAAAAGACCACGTATACTTAGCAAAAAGTTGTTTAAGTATACGTGGTGTCTTTATAAAATATAACCTCATTAAATTAAGGTTTAATAGTGTCAAGTTCTTGAGGTAGTTCAGGTTCGTCTTCTGGCATTAAACGCTCAAATAAACGTGCATGAGTTAGGTAATTTTCAAAAAACTTTTTACCATACTCTTCATCTTTGTCGTATCGAGTAATTTGCTGAACTAAGTTTTGATACATGTACAAAGCTGTTTCTAAGTTGTCAATAATTAAACCAATATCTTCACTTTTAAAGGTGTCGTAATAGATAAGTTTTTGCTGAAAAATATCAGCCAAAGTTTCAGCCGTTTCACGAGCTTTTTCAATATCACCTATACGATAATATAACTCTGGATAACCTAAAGAGAAGTTGTAGTGATCAAAATCTTTGATAGGCATTTTGTGTAAGGATAAATCTAATACATCTTTTGCGTTTACAGAATCTCCCTTCTGTAAAAACTCTTCTGATAAACGAATTAAGTTATTACGTAATGAAATTGCGTTACGCTTACTTTGTTCATCTAAGTATATTTCACCATTGTTAATGGTTTTCCAATCCCATTTTTTAACATTGTCATACATTTTTTCAGGATCTATGCGTCCCATGTCAAAAATTGTTCGCCCTTTATTAGAGGTTTTAATAGGGACTAATTTGTATGCCATTCCATCTAATTGTAAGTAATCTTTTAACCAAATGTATTCTTCGTCTGCATTGGCACCACCAGTAAAGTAAATAGGTCGTTTCCAATCGAAATTATTTAAGATATCTAGCATTAAAAGGCGTGCTTTTGACAAAGCTCTATTATCTACTGTAATATCAATGTAATCTACTATTTTATCAGCATCTTTTTGTGCTACTAACCCAGTTTTTAACGCATTTTCTTTGTTAACAGGAATGCGAATTTTGTTAGTTGGATAGAATTTTTCTTTAGCACCATCTCCTGCGTCTAAATAAGTAGCATCATTATCGCTAGCTATCCAACGCATAAAATCTTTTATGGTAAGCAAAGAATCTTTTAACTGAGGAAGAGGGTAGTAATATGCCATGTCCAAGGTTCCATACTTATATTGATCGTGTGTTAACTGTGACGGAATTGGCTCAGCATCGTAGGTTTTCTTTTTCATTTGGTCGATGTACCAATCTGTTTGAAAAAGACTTGTGTTTACTATTTTAATATCTCTTCGAATACCCTCTACTTGCTGCATGTACCAAAGAGGGAAAGTATCGTTATCTCCAATAGTAAAGATGATTGCATTTGGGTCACAACTCTCTAAATAGGTTTGTGCATTTAATTGTGCTAAATAACGATCAGCTCTGTCGTGATCATCCCAATTTTGGAAGCCCATTAAAGCAGGGACAGCTAACAATGAAACCACTGAAACAGCGATAGCTACCACTTTTTTGCTAGCATACTTTTTAAAGTAATCATAAAGGGCAAGCACTCCGAAACCAATCCAAATAGCAAACACATAAAACGAACCAACTACCGCATAATCACGTTCACGAGGTTCAAAAGGCTTAGGGTTGGTGTAAAATATAATAGCTAACCCAGTAAACAAAAAGAACAGTGTTAACACATAAAAATTCTTTTTATCTCTATTGAGCTGATATAACAAACCAATAAGCCCTAAAATAAAAGGTAAAAAGAAGTAGGTGTTGCGTCCCTTGTTGTTTTTAACATCATCTGGTAGTTTTTGCTGTGAGCCTAAGCGGGCTTCATCAATAAAATCAATACCACTTAACCAGTTTCCATTTTCAACATCTAAATGTCCTTGAATATCGTTTTGGCGACCTACAAAGTTCCACATAAAATAGCGCCCGTACATATATCCGAATTGAAAATCAACCATGAATTTGATGTTTTCTAAAAACGTTGGACGTCTTTTACTTCGTGCAGGAATACCCGCAATACTTTTGTATTGTTGCTCAGAAGCAGGATTTACCATACGAGGAATAAATCCTTTGTGTTTGCTTGAGTAATTAGGAAGTACGTTTTTGTATTTGTTAACAATAACATACTTACCATCTATTTTTTCATACTTAGGCTTGTCGTCTTTATAAGGATTGTCGGCATCTTGTTCTCTATCATAAGCTACAGAATAGTAATTATCATAAAAAACATTAGAATCACCGTATTGTTCACGGTTATAATATGCTAATAATTCGCGGGCACTTGATGGGTTATTTTCATTAATAATGGTATCAGCATTCGCACGAATTGGTAACATTAACCAAGAGGAGAATCCAACCATGATAAATAATACAGATAGTATCAAGGTATTTGCAGTCACCAAGCTTTTCTTACGTGTATATTTTAATCCGTAAAAAAATAAAACGATTAAAATAATTCCAGCAATAATGGTTCCTGAGTTATAAGGTAATCCCACTTGGTTGATAAAAAATAGTTCAGCAACACTAAAGAATTTTAAAGTAAAAGGGAATAAAAACTTAAACACAAATGCTAAGACGAGTATTGCAACTAGGGTAGCAATTGCCGTTGTTTTGATGTTGATGTCTTTATACGTTTTAAAGAAATATACCAAAACGATAGAAGGAATTACTAATAAAGATAGTATGTGAACCCCAAAAGAAAGTCCAACTACAAAACTGATTAATACCAACCATTTATTTCCTCTAGGAGTATTTAATTCACTTTCCCAACGTAATCCTAACCAAAATAGTAGCGCCATTAAGAAAGAAGACATAGCATACACTTCCCCTTCAACAGCACTAAACCAAAAACTATCTGAAAAAGTATACGCTAAAGCACCTACTAATCCGCTTCCTAATACAGCAATAGCTTCATTATTACCCAGTTTTCCATTTTTTATAGCCATTCTTCTAGCTAAATTGGTAATTGTCCAAAACATGAAGAGGATGGTAAAAGCACTTGCCAATCCAGACATAAAATTGACCATTTTTGCCAACTGACTAGGATCACTAGTAAACATAGCGAAAAAAGCACCTAACATTTGAAACAAAGGAGCACCAGGAGGGTGTCCAACTTCTAAATTTACAGCAGTTGCAATGTATTCTCCACAATCCCATGAACTCACAGTAGGTTCTAGGGTTAAGGTATAAGTGATCAACGCTACCGCAAACGAAACCCATCCTAAAATGATGTTCCACTTTTTATAGTTAAACTCAGTCATAGTTTTTTATCTAGATATAAAGTACGAATGTATTAATTACTAATGATTTTTTCGTTGAAAACAAAAATATAATTTTAACAGTTTCTCTAAAATAACCTCCTATATAAAGTTCTGTTAAATGAAATTTTTGAGGTTGAAAAAGAAGTAAACGAAAAAAAGCACAAAAAATTTGCTGAAATAAAACTTTGTTTTATATTTGCACCCGCAATAAGCAATTGGCCTATGGTGTAATGGTAACACACCGGTTTTTGGTACCGATATTCAAGGTTCGAGTCCTTGTAGGCCAACAAAATCCTTACGAACTTCGTGAGGATTTTTTTATAAAAAGTGTTTAATGATTTCTAAATATAAAACTTTGTTTTTATATTTGCACTGTAAACATTGGCCCATGGTGTAATGGTAACACACCGGTTTTTGGTACCGATATTCAAGGTTCGAGTCCTTGTGGGCCAACTAAAAAGTCTTAACTGAATAAGTTAAGGCTTTTTTGTTTGTAACAAATTTATGCTGCAGTCGTCTTCAATTAAAACACTCTTATTATGAAACGATTTGCAACCATCTTTTGCTGCCTTTTTGTGTTAAGTTCTTTTGCGCAAAAAGAAAACTTTAAAACATTTTACCAATCTAATAAAGATAGAGCAGAGGTATCTTTAAATATTCCTAGTTTTTTTGCCAATATATTCATCTCTGATGAAGATACTGATGAGTTTGGGGTCTTCTTAAAGAAATCTAAAAACTATAAAATCATGGTGTTTAATGACAACATGGCTTCTGTACAAAAAGATTTTCAAAAGTTTGCACGAAGAAATAAATTGAAAACTTTAGTAAGAGTCAAAGATGGTAACGAAAGAGTTACGGTGTATTTTAGAGAAACAAAAGACCGTATTAAAGAAATTATTGTCAACGTTCACGATAAAAGTGACGAAATGGTATTGTTAGGAATTAAAACCAACCTTACCATGGATGAATTATCTGCTATGGTAGAAGCATCTACAAAAAATAAAAGCATAGCTTCAAATTAATAAAGCTTTCTATATTCCTTGAGCGTAGTCGAAGGGAAGTATATAAATTAGCATTATAGAAAACTCCGACATTTTACAGTCGGAGTTTGTTAGTTATTTAACCCACAAGTTCTTTTAAGTTTTCTACTACCTTTTTACTGTTTCCAATAAAAATTTGGTCATCAACAATAAAAACGGGGCGTTTTAAAAAGGTATATTCATCTAAGATATATTGTTTGTAATCAACTTCCGTTAAATTCTGGTTCTTTAAATCCATTTCTCGATACAGTTTAGCACGCTTGTTGAATAAACTTTCGTAGCTATCTGTTAACTCACGCATTTCTTCTAATTGGGCAACGGTGATTGGGTTGGCTTTTATTTCTTGCTTTTCAAAACCGTCAAGATTTACGTCTTTTAAAATTCTTCGACAAGTATCACAGGTTTGTAAAAAATACACTTTCTTCATCTGTTTACGTTTTATTGTATTAGCTATAATTTAGTTTTAACCATTAAATAACAAACACTCATTGCAGGTTTTCATGGCTAAATAGGTATCTTTGAAATAGCTAAAATAAGTAGAAAAATGAACAAACAGTTTGAAGTTTTAAAAAGATCAAGAGACTTAGTTTTAAAAAGAATCGAAGGTTTATCATTAGAACAATTGCATATAACTCCTGAAGGGTTTAACAATAATATTGCTTGGAATGTAGCACATTTAGTAGTTACACAGCAATTATTACATTACAAATTATCTGGATTGGATTGTTTAGCGCCTGATGAGTTAATTGAAGGATACAGAAAAGGAACCTTTCCTACCAAAGATTTTACTGAAGAAGAATTTGAAGAGGTAAAAGAACTATTAATTGGTTTGCCAGAAACCTTAGAAGAAGACTTTGAAGCAGGTATTTTTAAAGAGTATCAAGAATACGAAACAAGCACAGGTTTTGTAATAGATTCTTTTGAAAGTGCTGTAGCCTTTAATAATCTACATGAAGGAATGCATTTAGGAATTATTATGAACTTGAGTAAATTGGTTTAGAGTTTTAATAATTTGATGTTGTTTTTGGAGTAAGCATCAACCAATGTTAACAGATGAAATTCAATACGAAAACCATACATGGAGGTCAACAACCTGAAGAAGCTACAGGTGCAGTTATGCCTCCTATTTTTCAAACGTCCACTTATGCACAATCGAGTCCGGGTGTGAACAAAGGATATGCGTATTCGCGTTCAGCGAATCCAACACGTACTGCTCTAGAAAACGCATTTGCCGCTTTAGAAAATGGAACACACGGATTTGCTTTTGCTTCTGGTTTATCGGCGATAGATTGTGTATTACGAACGTTGAATCCAGGTGATGAGGTCATTGCAGGAGATGATATTTACGGAGGAACGTATCGAATGTTTACCAACATGTTTGAAAAATACGGATTGCAATTTCGGTATGTTGATATGAACGAAGTGGCGAACGTAACCAATGCTATTTCTGAAAACACCAAACTCATTTGGATTGAAACACCAACCAATCCACTAATGAAAATTGCGGATATTGAGGAAATTACCAAAGCGGTAAAAACAATAAAGAAAAATGTTGTAGTAGCGGTTGATAATACTTTTGCAACCCCGTATTTACAGCGTCCGTTGGATTTTGGAGTTGATATTGTAATGCATTCGGCAACTAAATATTTAGGTGGGCATTCCGATTTGGTAATGGGAGCTTTGATAACTAAAAATGCGGAGTTGGCTAAGCAATTACATTTTATTCAGTTTGCAGCAGGAGCTATTGCAGGACCTATGGATTCGTTTTTAGCACTGCGTGGAGTAAAAACCTTGCACTTACGTATGCAGCGTCACTGTGAAAATGGAAAAGCAGTAGCACAATATTTATCAGCACATCCAAAAGTAAGTGAAGTCTTTTATCCGGGATTAGGAAGTCACCCAAATCACGAAATCGCCAAAAAACAAATGGATGATTTTGGAGGCATGGTTTCTTTCCGTTTAAAAGATGAGAGTAAACAAGCTGCTTTGACTTTTTTAGAAAATACTAAAATTTTCACCTTGGCTGAATCGTTAGGTGGTGTAGAAAGCTTGGTAAGTCACCCAGTAACCATGACACACGCATCCATTCCTGAAGCTGATCGTTTAAAAATAGGAATTACCGACTCTTTAATTCGTTTGAGTGTAGGGGTAGAAGATATAGACGATTTATTGGCTGATTTAGAACAAGCGCTTTCAAAGTAGAAAGACTATTAAAAATAAAAACGAAAAATCCGAAGTATATAAGCTTCGGTTTTTTTATTCTATAAAACAAAATATACCGTTCAGTATATTTTTATATATTTGTATCTCAAACTTTTTTGAAAAGTGTCTAAATCAGAAAGAACAAAGGCTTTTATCATAGAAACCGTAGCTCCTATTTTTAATAAGAATGGTTATGCAGCCATGAGTTTATCAAAAATAACAGAAGCGACTGGTTTAACCAAAGGAGCCATTTACGGACATTTTGAAAACAAAGAAGACTTAGCCATAGCATCATTTAAGTTTTCAGTAAGAAAAGTGCTAAAAGACCTTAATGAAACTGTTAATAGAGGGAAGACGCCTTTAAAGATGTTATTCAATGTGGCACTTTTTTATGAAGGTTATTATGAATATAATCAACAATTTGGCGGTTGCCCTATTTTAAATATTGGTGTAGATGCTAACAATCAAAACAAAGTAATAGCTCAATTGGTTCAATCGTACAATCACAGAATTTTAGAGCAGTTTTCTCAGCTAATTGAAAAAGCAAAAGAAACTGATGAAATTAAAAAATCAATAGATAGTATGTTGTACGCTAAACGCTTTTTTTACATGATTGAAGGAGCGGTGTATATGACACATATTATGAAAGATGACAGTTACTTAAAAGATGTATCTGCAGTATTACAGCAAATCATAAAACAAGAATTACAACAATAACTATTTTTTTAATCAGAAATATACCGATTGGTATATTTTAAATTTAATACCATGGAAATACCAAAAATTTTAGAAAGCAAAACAAAAATCAGATTCCAAGATTGCGACCCTTTCAATCATTTAAATAACGCATCCTATTTCAATTATCTTATCAATGCTAGAGAAGATCAATTAATTGCTAATTATAACTTAGATATTTACCAACACGGAAAAGAAAGAGGAAAAAGCTGGGTGGTAGGTTCACATCAAATAGCGTATTTAAAACCGGCAACCTTAATGGAAACCGTAACGATAGATTCTCAGCTAATCAATTATGGCGATAGAAATTTGTTAGTTGAAATACGTATGTGGAACGAGGATAAGACTGACTTAAAGGCGATACTTTGGAGCTCTTTTGTGTATTTTGATTTGATAAAATTAACTTCAGCAAAACATACAGAAGATTTATTAGAATTATTTGAAAAAGCCGTGTTGCCAATCACACAAACAAGTTTTGAAGAAAGAACAAAAAGTTTTCGATTACAAAAAACGGTATAAAAAAAGACCTGCATTTTTGCAGGTCTTTTGTATTTATTGCTAAAGCTATTAATTATTTAGCAGCAGCATATCTTCTTTCTACTTCGTTCCAGTTGATTACTTTAAAGAAAGCTTCAATATAATCAGGACGACGGTTTTGGTAGTTTAAGTAATAAGCGTGTTCCCAAACGTCTAATCCTAAAATAGGAGTTCCACCACAAGTAACACCTGGCATTAATGGGTTGTCTTGGTTAGGAGTAGAGCAAACTTCTACTTTTCCTCCTTTGTGTACACATAACCAAGCCCATCCTGAACCAAATTGTGTAGCAGCTGCCTTAGAAAAAGCATCGATAAACGCTTCTTTTGAACCAAACTCAGCTTCGATAGCATCTTTTAATTCTCCAGATAAATATCCTCTATCTTCTGGGTTCATTACTGTCCAGAATAAAGAGTGGTTGTAAAAACCACCACCATTGTTACGAACACCAGCGTTGTTCATATCTAAGTTAGTTAAAATATCTTCGATAGATTTTCCTTCTAAATCAGTACCTTCAATAGCAGCATTTAATTTAGTGGTATATCCGTTGTGGTGCTTGCTATGGTGAATTTCCATAGTTCTAGCATCTATATGTGGTTCTAAAGCGTCGTAAGCGTATCCTAATTCTGGTAAGTTAAAAGCCATAATTATTTGTTTTTTAATAGATTAATTTTTTCGTTTTTCCGAATGTAAATTTAACCCAAAAAAATAAGGCAAACAACTGTTTGCCTTAGGGATAATTTATTTGAGTATAAATAATAACTATTCTTTAATAGGTTGGCTTTTCATCAGCAGAAAATTCAGTCATAAATTCTTCAGCTTTTTCAACCATTTGTATACTACCACAATAAAAAGGTACACGTTGGTGTAACTCGGTAGGTTTAATATCTAAAATACGAGTAAAACCATCAGAAGCTTTACCACCTGCTTGCTCACAAATAAAAGCCATAGGATTACATTCGTATAACAAGCGTAGTTTTCCTTTAGGTGTTATAGCAGTTGCAGGATAAATATAAACACCACCCTTTATCATATTTCTATGGAAATCTGAAACTAACGATCCAATATAACGAGCTGTGTACGGACGGTTATCTGCTTCGTTTAATTCTTTACAGTGAATTAAGAAACGTTTCATTCCTTCTTGAAAATGCGTAAAATATCCTTCACTTACCGAGTAAATTCTACCAATTTCAGGATAACTCATGTTAGGGTGCGATAAGTAAAAAGTACCAATAGCAGGATTTAAGGTAAATCCGTTTACGCCATTACCAGTAGTAAACACTAACATGGTTGAGGTACCATAAGCTACATAACCCGCGGCTACTTGTTCGCTACCTTTTTGTAAAAAGTCTTCCTTGGTAACAGGAGTTCCCACTGGAGAAATTCTTCTGTAAATAGAAAAAATAGTTCCTACAGAAACATTTACATCAATGTTAGATGATCCGTCTAAAGGATCCATTAACAACACATATTTATTTTCGTTGGCTTTGTTTTGACCTTCAACAATTACAAAATCGTCTTCTTCTTCACTAGCAATACCACAAACAATCTCACGATTAATCAATGTTTGTTTAAATAAATCGTTGGCTAAAACATCTAACTTTTGTTGTGCTTCCCCTTGTACATTAATATCACCAGCAGCTCCAGTAATATCAACCAATCCTGCTTTTCTAATTTCGTGGTTTACTACTTTAGCAGCTAAGCGGATAGAATTTATTAAGCGAGATAATTCACCAGAAGAATACTTAAAGTCTTTTTGTTTGCTGATGATGAACTCACCCAGCGTCATATGCTTGTTACTCATGTCAAATTTTTGTGTTGTGCGTACAAA
>NZ_JBLWTZ010000007.1:107098-159508 GCF_048269885.1 Tenacibaculum sp.
ACAAAATTCCCAACTTTTATTTAGTATTTTAAAATTTTCAACAAAAAAATATGATGTGTTTTAATTTTTCATTTGTTTTATCAGAAAGTTTTAAGAGAAGTATCTTTACCCAAAAAAGTAAGAAATGAGTTTTATTATCAGGTCAGGAGAGCAAAAAGATGCTCAAGCTATATTAGATTTAATTATTGAATTAGCTGTTTTTGAAAAGGAACCTAACGCGGTTAAAATTACGGTAGAAGACATTATTAAAGATGGGTTTTCTGAAGAACCGAAGTTTAAAACCTTTGTGGCTGAAGAAGGTAATAAGATTATAGGAATGGCGTTGTTTTATGAACGTTATTCTACATGGAAAGGAAAAGCAATTCATTTAGAAGATCTCATGGTAACACAATCTAAAAGAGGTATTGGAGCTGGAAAAGCACTGTATAGTGCTGTAATGAATTATGCGCATAAAAACAATTGCAAAAGAGTGGCATGGGAAGTATTAGATTGGAATACAGGAGCTGTTGATTTTTACAAAAATACAGGAGCAACCATATATGATGAGTGGAGAGTATGCCATATGAATGAACAAAGTTTAGAACAGTTTTGTAATGAGAATATTTAAGTTTGGAGGAGCGTCGGTAAAAGATGCGAATGGAGTAAAAAATGTTGCAAAAGTATTGCAACATGAAGGAACAGAAAATACGTTGGTTGTAATTTCTGCCATGGGAAAAATGACCAATGCTTTTGAGCAAGTGGTTAATGATTATTTCTATAAAAAAGAAAGTCTTAAAGACTCTTTGAAGTTTGTAGAAGACTTTCATCAAAATATGTTGAACGATTTGTTCAGTCCAAATCATGAAGTATATAATAAAGTAAATCATTTATTTGGTGAATTGAGTGGTTTTATGGCTCGAAATACATCCAAAGATTATAACTATGTGTACGATCAAATGGTTGGTTTTGGAGAGTTACTATCTACCACTATAGTAAGTGCTTATTTGTCTGAAATAGGAGTAGAGAATCAATGGTTAGATGTAAGAGAGTACATAAAAACCGACGGAACTTATCGCGATGCTAAAATAGATTGGGAGCAAACACAACAGCAAATCCAAGAAAAGGTTGATATATTAAAACTAAATATTACCCAAGGGTTTTTAGGTGGGTTTGGTACAGAAACAACCACCTTAGGAAGAGAAGGCTCTGATTATACCGCAGGTATTTTTGCCTATTGTTTGGATGCTGATAGTGTTACTATTTGGAAAGATGTACAAGGTGTATTAAATGCAGATCCTAGAGTGTTTTCGGAAACTGCTTTGTTACAAGAAATTTCGTATACCGAAGCCATTGAAATGGCGTTTTACGGAGCCTCGGTAATTCACCCAAAAACAATTCAGCCTTTAGAACAAAAAAACATTCCGCTATACGTGCGTTCGTTTGAAGATGTTACTAAGACCGGAACATGTGTTGGAAGAGGAAAAAAAATAACACCTGAGGTTCCGTGTTTTATCGTAAAGAAAAATCAAATTCTAGTAGCGATTTCAGCAAAGGATTTTTCTTTCATGGTAGAAGACAATATTAGTGATGTTTTTAAGAAGCTTCATGATTATAATTTAAAAGTAAATCTAATTCAAAATTCGGCGATTAGTTTTTCTGTTTGTATAGAGGATAAGTACAATAAGTTTGAAGATTTTTACAACGATTTAAAAGGGGCTTATAACATAAGAGCATATAAAGAAACGACCTTGTATACAATTCGTCACTTCAATGACGAAGCAATAAAAACGATAAGAAAACGGGGAAAATCAATCATTCGTCAAATAAATACAGAAACTGCACAATTAGTGATTCAAGAAAACATGTAAAGCTTGCAAAAAATCGATTATATTTGCAGTTATGTCAATTGATAACTATGTATGGGATTAGTAACACCTAAAGAAGTTGCAAAAGCAATAGGAACCGATAAGTTCGGCGTTTTCGGAACGTTTTCAGGTTGGTTGCTGATGAAAGTTTTGCGAATTTCTACCGCCAATGAAATTTATAACAAGCATAAGCATAAGAAAGATTTACCTTTTTTAAATGGCTTGTTGGAGGAATTTCAGATTGAGTTTGAAATTCCAGAAGAAGATTTAAAGCGTATTCCTAAAGAAGGCCCTTTTATAACGATTTCTAACCATCCGCTTGGAGGGATAGATGGTATTTTATTATTAAAGCTTTTATTAGAGCACAGAACTGATTACAAAATTATAGCAAATTTTTTACTGCATAGAATAGCGCCATTAAAGCCCTATGTAATGCCGGTAAATCCTTTTGAGAACCATAAGGATGCTAAATCGAGTGTAGCAGGAATTAAAAATGCCTTATTACATTTAAAAGAAGGAAAACCGTTAGGGCTTTTTCCAGCAGGAGAAGTGTCTACGTATCGAGATGGAAAATTAATGGTAGATAAAGAATGGGAACAAGGAGCTGTACGCTTGATAAAAAAAGCAAAAGTACCTGTAATTCCTATTTATTTTCATGCTAAAAATAGTCCGCTATTTTACACGTTGTCTAAAATTAGTGATACATTAAGAACAGCAAAACTTCCGTCAGAGTTACTATCTCAGAAAAACAGAGTTATCAAAGTAAGAATAGGTAAGCCTATATCAGTTAAAGATCAAGATTCATTTACTGAGATTCCTGATTTTTATCAGTTTTTACGTAGAAAAACCTATATGTTGGCCAACCCTTACGAGAAAGCATCTCAAAAAATATTGTCAACACAAAAACTTAAGATTCCTAAAAAGGCAAAAAATATTACCTCTCAAAAGTCACCTGATTTATTTGTAAAAGAAGTAGATGTTCTGAGAGAGAAAGGAAGTAGGTTGTTAGAGAGCAAAAACTATGAGGTGTTTTTTGCAAGCGCAAGAGAAATACCAAATATTTTACATGAAGTAGGACGCTTACGTGAAATAACGTTTAGGGAAGTTGGTGAAGGAACAAATAAGCCTATTGATTTAGATAAGTTTGATAAGTATTACCACCATTTGTTTTTATGGGATAACGAACAAAAAAAGTTGGTTGGAGCGTACAGAATGGGCTTAGGAAAAGATATTTATAAAAAACACGGTGTTAATGGTTTTTACATTCATACTTTGTTTAGAATAGAACCTGAATTGTACCCAATGATGGAAAAAACCATTGAAATGGGACGTGCTTTTATTATTAAAGAATACCAACAAAAACCAATGCCACTATTTTTATTGTGGAAAGGAATTGTACATGTTACATTACGTTATCCTGAACATAAATATTTAATGGGAGGGGTAAGTATAAGTAATCAGTTTTCTGAATTCTCAAAATCCTTGATGATTGAGTTTATGAAATCTCACTATTACGATCCGTATGTAGCACAATATATTCACCCTAAGAAAGAATTCAAGGTGAAATTAAAAGATGCTGATAAAGATTTTGTATTTGATGCTACTGAGGCTGATATGCAAAAGTTCGATAAAATTATAGACGAATTGGAACCAGGAGAGTTACGTATTCCGGTATTGATTAAAAAATACGTAAAACAAAATGCACGTTTAGTTGCATTTAATGTAGATCCGAAGTTTAATAACGCGATTGATGGGTTAATGTATATTAAGGTAGCTGATATACCAGAAAGTACCGTAAAGCCTGTTATGGAAGAATTTCAAGCAGAGTTAGAACGTCGAGCGGCAGAGAACTTAAATAAGTAAAGGAACTAAGTTAAAACATGGCATAAAAAAAGCATCGTACTTTATAGTACGATGCTTTTTTATTTATAGTTTAGAAGGCTATTTGAATAGCCTAAATATATCGTTTCCGTTGGCAAATAGTAGTAATGCTATTAATAAGATAAACCCTGTAATTTGAGCATACTCTAAAAACTTATCACCAGGTTTTTTACCCGTAATCATTTCCCATAAGGTAAATACTACGTGACCACCGTCTAAGGCAGGAATTGGTAGTAAATTCATAAACCCTAACATGATTGATAAGAAAGCAGTAATGTTCCAGAAAGTTTCCCAGCTAAATTCAGAAGGAAATATACTTCCAATAGAAATAAACCCGCCTAAACCTTTGTAAGCACCTGTACTAGGATTTAAAATCTTTTTCATTTGCTTAATATAATTAGTTAAGGTTGTCCACGCTTTTTGAGTACCAGCAGGTATAGCTTCTCCAAAAGAATAGGTTCTTTCAGCTAAGTTATAGTAACCTAGCTTTTCTAAATCTACCAAAGAAACAGCACCAAGAGCAACTCCTAAATTTCCATAATTAGAAACCTTTGCAGGAACACTTAAGTTCTCTTTACCTCTTCTTATAGATAATGTAACTTCTTGTCCTTTTAAGCTATGTAAAATAGGTTTAGCTTGATCAAAATAAGTTATATTTTGTCCATTAACAGCAGTTATGATATCCTTTGGTAAAATATTGCTATCAGCATTTAATGAATCTTTTTGTACACCAGCAATAACAAATGGATATCTTGGAGTTATAAAAGCGCCAGCATCCTTACCTCTATCTACTAACTTCGAGATAAAATCTGTTGGAATTTCTTTTTCAAGAACAGTTCCGTTTCTTTCAACAGTGTAAGTAGTACCATTGATAAACTCAAGAGGAAGCTCTCTAAACTTTTCTATTTTTTGTCCGTCAATTGTTAAGATTTTATCTCCCGTTTCTAAACCTAAATCTTTTCCTAATTCGTCTTGCACCCAAACTCCATCTTTTAAACTTTCATTTGGTAAGTATTTTTCACCATAAGCCCACATTAAAGAGATATAAATTAAAATACCTAGTACAAAGTTTACAATAACTCCACCTAACATAATAATTAAACGTTGCCATGCAGGTTTAGAACGAAATTCCCATGGCTGTGCAGGTTTTTGCATTTGCTCAGTATCCATACTTTCGTCAATCATTCCAGCAATCTTAACATAGCCTCCTAATGGAATCCAGCCAATACCATAAACTGTTTCTCCAACTTTCTTTTTAAATAAAGAGAATTTATAATCGAAAAAGAGGTAGAATTTTTCGACTCGGGTTTTGAATAATTTTGCAGGAATAAAATGTCCTAATTCGTGTAAAACAATTAAGAGCGATAAGCTTAAAATAAATTGTGATGCTTTTATTAAAATTTCCATAAATGGTGTTCGTCTAAATTTAAAATCTGACAAATGTACGTTTTTCAGCACAGTTCTAAAAGTTTGTGTTACAGATGGGCATTTGTTTTAACAAAGTTTTTAGGGGAGTGGTTTATAAACCCTGTTTTAAGTCGTATTTTTGTAGAAAATTTTAGTACTGTGGATATTAAATTCTTTAAAAAATCAAAAAGCACCTTAATTTTTATTTTAGTTTTTTGTGCTATTGGCATACCTGTTTTTTACCATTTAGTAAAAGTTGACAATAAATTACCGATTTACAATCCTGCTGATATCAACCCTAAATTGGTGGACGTTTCTGTAAGGAATAGAACAAAAAACCATAAAGTAGGCGATTTTAAGCTAATTAATCAAAATGGTGATACCATCACAAATGCGAATTATAAAGGGAAAATTTACATAGCAGATTTCTTTTTTACCCGCTGCCAAACTATTTGTATTGCCATGGCGTATAATATGGGTGAGTTGCAAGAGCATTATAAAAATGATGATGATATTATGTTTTTATCACATTCCGTAACTCCAGTAATGGATAGCGTACCACAATTACGAAAGTATGCTACTGAAAAAGGAGTGATTGATGGAAAATGGAATGTAACTACTGGTGAAAAGAAGCATATATACAACTTAGCGCGTAAGCATTATTTTGCGGTGTTGGATGAAGGTGATGGAGGAGAGAATGATTGGGTGCATACTGAAAACTTTGTATTGATAGACAAAGAAGGGCGTATTAGAGGCTCGTATGATGGAACCAAAAAAGAAAATATGCAGAAAATTATAGATGATATTGCACTACTTAAAGAAGAGTATAAAAAGTAATTTTTCAAAGAAGCCTGTGCCTGTGCAAAAGGGATTTCTGATTACAAAAAGAAAGACCCAGATGTTTTTATAAAAACATCTGGGTCTTTGTGGGTAACACAATTTGATGGAGTTTTATTTCTTATTTCCGTCCTCATCAAAATTCTTATTTATTTCTTGTTCAGTTTTAACAACAGATACGGCTAGTGACAATAACATAATTGCCATAGGTTGCCATGTTAACTCTTTCGATATATAAGCCAATACCAAAGCAGCAACTAACGAAATAGCTGAATACTTCATAAACTCTTTGGTGAAAAAAGCGTTGGCAAATTGCCAAATAGTATCATTCTTCATAGTTTTATTCGTGCGATACCCATAAATAGCATTGATTTTTTTAGGCGGGAAAAAATGAAAAATAATACTGAATAAAAAAAGCAATCCGTTTATAGAAAGCACGTAATAAAAAGGGTTCATGGTTTAGTGTTTAATAGAATTTACAATTCCTTTTAGTAAGGTGTTTACATCTGCATTTTTGGTAAGTCCCGTACGAACAACTACCAAATCTTGATTAGGCAAAATAAATACATTTTGACCTTTATACCCATTAAAAGAAAACATATTTTTTGGAGCGTCAGGATATCTACCACCAGCATTTAACCAAATTTGAGCACCATACCAACCATCTGAAGTAGGAGTAGGAGTTGTAGCATAACGTACCCAATCTTTATCAAATAAATGCTCTCCGTTCCATTCACCATTGTGTAGGTATAGTAATCCAAGTTTAGCCCAGTCTCTTGCTGTTGCCCAAGCATAGGAAGAGCCTACAAAATGATTGCTCATATCTGTTTCAACAAGCATTGAATTCATGCCTATTTTATCAATCAAAGCACTGTACCAAAAATCAAGGTACTCTTGGTGTGTATCGAATGTTGTTCGTAAAATACCCGATAATAAGTTAGAAGTTCCAGAAGAATAATTCCAAGTTTCGTTTGGTTTGCCTACTAATGGCTTGTTTACTTGAACTTTGGTCATGTCTTTTTCTAAAAACAACATTTTAGTAGCGTCAGAAATAGTATTGTAATCTTCATTCCATTCCAAACCAGAATTCATTTGTAATAAATTATGAATTGTAATGTTTTTACGGTCGTCATTTTCCCATTCAGAAAATAAATTGTCTTCTTGAAGATTAATTTTTCCTCGACATTTTAAAATTCCAAACAACGTACCTGTAATACTTTTGGTCATAGACCAACCTAACTGTTTCGATTCTTTGGTAAAACCAGCATCGTATTTTTCAAAAATAATCTTGTCTTTATATACAACTACTACCGAGCGTGTTTGATTTCTATCATTAAAGATGGTATCAATGGTTTCGTTCAGTTTTGTATAATCAATGTTAGCAAAAATAGTGTCTTTATGATCTGCATTTCCGTAAGGAAAAGGAGTAACGTTGTCAGGTTCTGAACGTTTTGGAGTAAGTTGAGGTTTGGTAATGTCGAAATCATCAGTAACCAAAACAGCACCAAGACCATCTCTGTAAATAGCTTTTCTTTTGAGTAATCCGTATACTGAACCAGTGGCCGATTTTTCTGCTGTATTAATTTTATCAAAAGTAATATTTATAGGAGAAAAATTATTGTCATTAGCATCTGTAAAGGCTAAACTTCTTCCTGCGAGAAATACAGACGAAGCAGTGTTTTTTGCAGAATATCCTGCTAGTATATTTAACTTAGGATAATTGTAAAAAACAGCAATTGCCAAGGCAATCAGAATGAGTAAAAGAATTCTTTTTAAGTTTTTCATGTGACGGATTTCTAGCAAATGTAAGAATTTAATTGTTTGATGTTTGTATTTGAAATGCAAGCCCTACCTTTGTGCTAAATTTGATATTTTATATGTTTAGTATAGATAAAATTCGCGCTGATTTTCCTATTTTAAAAAGGGAAGTACATGGGAAAAAATTAGTGTATTTAGATAACGGAGCAACCTCACAAACGCCTCAGGTAGTAATTGACGCTATTGTAGATTATTACTCTAGTTATAATGCAAATATTCATAGAGGTGTACATACATTAAGTCAGGAAGCTACCGATAAGTATGAGGAAGCCAGAATTAAGATTCAAAAACATTTCAATGCGAAGCATTCGTATGAAATTATTTTAACCTCAGGAACAACGCATGGAGTTAATATTGTAGCATCTGGTTTTGCCTCAATTTTACAAGAAGGAGATGAAGTAATTGTTTCGGCTTTAGAGCATCATTCTAATATTGTGCCTTGGCAAATGTTATGTGAAAAAACAGGAGCTATTCTAAAAGTAATTCCGATGGATGAAGAGGGTTCTTTACGCATGGATTTATACCATGAATTACTAACTCCAAAAACTAAACTAGTTTTCTGTAATCATGTATCAAATGCACTAGGAACAATTAACCCCATAAAAGAAATTATTCATGCTGCACACAAATTTGGTGCTTATGTGTTGATTGATGGTGCACAAGCAGTACCGCACATAAAACCAGATGTACAAGCATTAGATGCCGATTTTTATGTGGCTTCAGCTCATAAAATGTGTGGGCCAACAGGTGTTGGGGTGTTATATGGGAAAGAAGAACTATTGCAATTATTACCACCATACCAAGGAGGTGGAGAAATGATTGAAACAGTTACTTTTGAAAAGACAACGTATGCAGGGTTACCTCACAAATTTGAAGCAGGTACACCTAATATTTGTGGAGGAATAGCTTTTGGAGTTGCTGTAGATTATATGAATTCAGTTGGTTTTTCTAACATAGAGAAGCAAGAAAACGAACTGTTATCGTACGCAACGCAAGAGCTAGAAAAAATAGATGGATTAAAAATCTATGGAACATCAAATAAAACATCAGTTATATCCTTTAATCTCGAAGGAATTCACCCGTATGATGTTGGAGCTATTTTAGATAAACTAGGAGTAGCAGTTCGTACAGGTCACCATTGTGCACAGCCTATTATGGACTTTTTCGGTATTCCAGGAACAGTACGCGCTTCTTTTTCTTTTTACAATACCAAAGAAGAAGTTAATGTATTGGTAAATGCTGTTAAGAAAGCACAGATGATGTTAAGTTAAAAGAAACTTAATTTAGATAAGAATAAAAAAAAGCCTCCAATTTTGGAGGCTTTTTTTATGTTATTATAATTTTTATAAGAGTCTTTCTTAATCTCTTGACATAAATATCTGTAGTACATACCAGAACAACAACATTAAAGAAGCAAATAAGCCTAATGCTGCTGGAATGTAATCATCTGTAGAGAATTTGTGAACTAAGTTAGATGTTTGATATAAAATAGAACCAGCAGCTAATACACACATTCCAACTGAAAACCATAACCCTAAATTAAACCCGAATAAAGCTCCTGCGATAATTAATCCAATAGCGATAAAAAATCCAACAGATAATCCAGCTCTTATAAAAGAAAAATCTTTTTTGGTAATAAAAACGATTGATGAAATTCCAATAAACAACGACAGCGTAACAATTCCCGCTTGTTTTATAACTTCAAAGTTGTTAGTGTATGCTATAGCTATATAAATTAGCGGAATAAAAATAAAGGCTTCAGCAAAAATATATCCTGAATATGCTAAGTATTGTAAGTTTTTATCAGAGGTTTTTAAAGCAGTACTTTCAGCGTAGTTAGTAATTAACATAAAACCACCTAATAACAATAACCATTTATACCCTTGTGTCATTGATAAAGCAAATTCAACAATAGTAGCACTTTGTAAAAATAAATATTCAAACAGTACAAATAATAATACCCCACCCGCCACATGTGCATAGGTTTTTTTGTAAAAAGCAATTTTGTCAGCTTCTGAGACTTGTGCAACAAGCACTTTTGAGTTAAATGAGTTTTCCATAATTAATTTTTTATTAAAACGTAAAGATATGCTTTTTAGATTATTTAAAAACAGGAGGTTTGCGTTGTTAAAAATGAAGTTTTGTGACTTTAAAATTATCGTATTGATGATTTAATTTGTTTAAAATTGACGTTTTTTTATTGTTTTTGTTAAATTTTAACATTTAGATATTGTTAAAAAATAGGGGTTCGCAAGTGATAAAACCTAAGAAATTAACTTTTTTTTAACTTTTTTTTAGCATTAAAAAAAAATTATATATTGCACATCGTTAAAAAACCCTTCAAATAATTATCAAAGTAATAGGTATTTAACAATTTAATTAATGAAGCCTTTTTTATTTTGAGTTTTTTAACAAATTTATTGCCTTCGGCAGTTTTTCAATAACTAATTTTTTAATTATTCACAACATGAAAAGAATTTTTTTAACACTAGCTGTAGCAGCCTCAGTTCTAGTAGGGTGTCAGGAGAACGCAAAAGAGGAAGCGTTACCAACCCAAGAAGCGATTGACATGAGCGATTTCTATGTAGAAACTGAAGAAGTTTCTCACAAAGGAGGATCTGAGCAATGTCACTCAATGAGAGTTTTAAACAGACAAGTAAAAGAGAACCCAGGATTATACAAGAAAATGTATAATATTGAGTATGCTACAAGAAAATTAACAACTGCAAAAGGTAAACCAGGAGGTGGAGACACAGGTGGTGGAGATGTAGATGTATTACCAATTGAAGACGGTTTAGGAACAATAAATATTCCTGTATACGTACACGTTGTTTTACCAAATGCAAATAGTGTTTCTGATAATCAAATTCAAGCACAAATGAATGTGTTAAATGACGATTTCAGTAATCCAAATACAAATCAACTTCCTTCAGGAGCTTCAGATTTTATCAATGATGCAACTGATACAGGAATCCAATTTACATTAGCAGGTACTTTCAGACACAATGACTCTAAGTCTTCTTGGGGAACTAACGATGCTGTTAAAGCTGCTTACCCTCCAATTACTCCTTCAACTCACTTAAATATTTGGGTGTGTGAAATAGGAGGAGGTATCTTAGGATATGCTCAATTCCCAGGAGGTTCTTCATCTACAGATGGTGTAGTATTATTAGCTGGAAGTTTACCAGGTGGTTCTTCTGCTCCATATAACATGGGTAGAACTGCAACTCACGAGGTTGGTCACTACTTAAACTTACGTCACATTTGGGGAGACGGAAGATGTCGTCAAGACGATTTCGTAGCGGATACTCCATCTTCTGATGCGTCAAACTACGGATGTCCAACTTATCCAGATGTTAGCTGTAAGTCTGCTGATATGACTATGAACTACATGGATTATACAAACGATGCTTGTATGTATATGTTTACAGATGGTCAACGTAACAGAATGAGAGCTTTATTTGCTTCAGGAGGAGCTAGAGCTTCTATGTTAAACTAGAAACCAATAGTCTTTTTTAAGACGTTCTCAATAATTATTACAATTATTACAAAGCCAAGAGATCCAAATCTCTTGGCTTTTTTAGTTGTAAAAAATAAAATCTTCTCAAAAGGATGTTGAGTTGTTTATTTGGTGTTTTTCCTGTTTCTATTGGTTGTTGTTATTTGTAAATTGGCTAACTATGAGATGAAAATGTTAACGCTGACTTTAAGAATGCCCCATTTTTATAGGATTTGTAATTATGACTGGGGCATTAACTAATGCTTAGAGTGAAACGAATACTAAGCAAGAAATGGTTCAAGAATTAGCTATTGAGATTATTGTCTTATATAAATTATACAAATGATGTTTGTAGAAGGATAAGACAACAGCATAAGAGCAATCATTCAATCAGAAAAAGTAAGAGTTGTGATGTTAAATTAGAAAACCAAAGTCTTTTTTCGAGATATTCTCAATAATTATTTTAATTATTATTAAGCCAAGAGATGCACATCTCTTGGTTTTTTTTACTTTTATGGAGATAAATAATAACTCATTGTCTTGAAGAAAATTAAATTTCCAACCCCGCATACCATTTTATTATTGATAGCAGGGTTAGTGGCTATTTTAACATGGTTTGTGCCTGCAGGTAAGTTCGATACGTTACAGTATCAAAAAAACAGTAATTCATTTATCTATTTACATTTAGAGGATGAAAAAACAATGCCAGCTAATCAAGAAACATTAGAAGCTTTGGGAATTAAAATTCCGTTGGAAAAGTTTACTAATGGAGATATAGCAAAACCAATTAGCGTACCAGAAACATACACTCAGTTAGATCCAAAACCACAAGGCTTTTTAGACTTCTTTAAATCTCCTATAAAAGGAATTATCCAATCATCTGATATAATTTTATTTGTTCTAATTTTAGGTGGAATTATAGGTATAATGAATTTTACAGGTGCTTTTGATGCAGGAATAGCTTGGTTAGCAAAAGTACTTAAAGGAAAAGAGTATTGGCTCATATTTGTAGTAACGACTTTAATAGCTGTAGGAGGAACTACCTTTGGGTTAGCAGAAGAAACCATTGCTTTTTATCCTATACTAATTCCCATATTTTTAGCAGCAAAATATGACGCAATTGTAGCTTTAGCTTGTGTATATATTGGGTCATCTATTGGTACGATGTGCTCAACAGTAAATCCATTTAGTGTTATTATTGCTTCAGATGCAGCAGGAATTAACTGGACAACTGGCTTTACTGGGAGATTGTTAATGCTAATTGGAGGTGTTGTTATTTGCGTTACTTACATTTTACGTTACGCAAACAAAGTTCAAAAAGACCCAACAAAATCGATTATTTACGATCAAAAAGAAATGATTGAAAATCTTTTTGGTAACTCAACATCAAATACACATACGTTAACAAGTAGATTACGAATTATACTAACCATTTTTGCGATGTGTTTCGTAATTATGATATACGGGGTTTCTCGTTTAGGTTGGTGGTTTGAAGAAATGACTGTAGTGTTTTTAATAGGAGCTATTTTAATTGGTTTTTTAGCCAAAATGAAAGAAGAAAACTTTGTAAATACTTTTATTAAAGGAGCAGGAGATTTATTAGGAGTCGCTTTTATTATAGGTATTGCACGTGGAGTTTCCGTATTAATGGAACAAGGTTTAATAAGCGATACTATTTTACAAAATGCAAGTGAGTTTACAACAGGAATGTCCAAGGGTGTTTTTACAAACGTAATGTTATTTATTTATTCAGGATTGTCGTTTTTTATTCCAAGTTCTTCAGGTATGGCAGTTTTAACTATGCCTATTATGTCGCCGTTGGCAGATACGGTTGGAGTGGGTAGAGAGGTAATTGTAAATACGTATCAATACGGTATGGGTTTATTTGCTTTTATCAACCCAACAGGGTTAATTTTAGCATCCCTAGCTATTGTGAAAGTTGGTTATGATAAATGGTTGAAGTTTGTAATCCCGTTAGTAATTATCTTAACAGTTTTTACAATGCTGGTTTTAACCGCACAAGTATATCTGTAAATAATGAAACAAATTTATATACTGTATTTCTTATCTCTTTTCTTTGGATGTAATCCAAAAACAAAACCAACGAATATGCAAAAGAAAATTGTAATTGCTCATCGTGGAGCCTCAGGGTATTTACCAGAACATACTATGGAAGCTAAAGCCATGGCACATGCTATGAACCCTGATTATATAGAACAAGATTTAGTATTGAGTAAAGACAATGTTGCTGTAGTTATTCATGATATTTATTTGGATGATGTTACAGATGTAGCTGAAAAATTCCCAGAAAAAAAACGAGAAGATGGACGATTTTATGTAATTGATTTTACTTTTAAAGAGCTACAAGAGTTAAATGTTACAGAACGTTTCAATACGAAGACGGGAGAGCAAGTGTACCCGAATCGATTCCCAAAGGGAAAAGGAAACTTTAAATTACATTCTTTACAAGAAGAGATAGAGTTAATTCAAGGATTGAATGCTTCCTCAGGAAAAAACATCGGGATTTATCCTGAAATTAAAAATCCAGAATTTCATAATGAAAATGGAAAAGACATTGCCAAAATTACGTTGAATATTCTTTCAAAATACGGTTATAAAACCAAGAAAGATAAATGCATGTTTCAATGCTTTGATGCAAAAGAATTGGAGAGGGTTCGAAAAGAGTTACAGTCAGATTTGTTTTTAGTTCAATTAATTGAATTCTCAGAGGAAACTAAACAACTGAAGCATTTTGCAACTTATGCTGACGGGTTAGGGCCTTGGTATAAACAAATTTTAGATAAGAAAGAAGGAAATCAATGGCAGTTTACAACATTGGTTGAAGAAGCTCATAAACTAGGGTTACAAGTGCATCCGTACACTTTTAGAGCTGATCAATTAGATGAATTTTCATCTTTTGAAGAAATGCTGCAAGTATTACTTTTTGAAGCTAATGCAGATGGTGGTTTTACCGACTTCCCTGATAAAATGGTTACTTTTTTAACCAGATAAATAGGCCTATATACTTCAGGCAGTTTACCAAAATGAGAGAACTATATTTTTTAAAATTTTTAAAAATGTAGCTTATGTTGTTATGGTAACAACCACATTACTTGAATTCTGTTAACAAGAGTTTTTTGGAGATGATTGTAGGTGTAATACTTAATTATACCCCCCCCAAAAAAAAAAGAAAAGTTTGTGACACACTCATTTGTCTAAGAATAAGCAAAATATTTAATGCAGCTTAAGAAGTTTTGTGGAGACACTTGTAAAAAACAAAATAGGAGCATGTGAAAAACGATAAATTGTAACAGCACAACAAACAAAAAGCGATTTTAGAATTAGAAATTAGTTTTATTAAGCCGTTATAATTTTTAAATAGTACCTCCTAATTTTATAAATAGTTCCTTAACACTTCAATTTTACCTTGCTAAAAATTCAATATTTGTATCTAACCTTTTAAAAAAAAGGGAAGTAAAAACACGCAAGAATTGATATAGTTAGTAAAGGGAGTAAGCCGAAAATCCCATAGTGAATAGAGTAGGTAAACAAATAAATATTTTATTATGAATTCAAAAATGAAATCATTGAAAGAGTTTGAAATGTCTCAAAATGAGATGGACACAACCAAAGGAGGTCTTTACTACGGATCTGGTGTTTATTGGAGAGACGAGAGAGAAGAAGACTATGTAGGAAGTTTTAATATTGGAACCTATGTAGACGGGATTAATATGGGAACTGATGGTTATAAAGATTAATTAGTTTTTAATAACCCATTCAGCTAATTCTATTTTGGCAGAATGGGTTAAATAGTTGAAGTATGATATTAATTTTATCCATAGAGCAAGATGAAAGTACCATTGACATAATAAGATGGCTTAGTTATTTAAAAGAAGATTTTATACTGCTCAACAATAATGAGCTTATAAGCAACTTAACCGTAAATATAAACACTTCTGAGGTATTTATTAGGACTAAAGACGCGACTGTTAATTTTAATGAAATTACTTCGGTTTGGTATCGAAGAGGAAACTTTACCCTGTATGACTGTATTGAGATAAAGGATTTTATAGGAGATAAAATAACTGAGTTTTATAATGAGGAGAAAAAAGATTTATTTGAGTACTTACATTTTTTACTACATCAAAAACCTTCTATAAATAATTATAACTTTAAAAAAGTTAATAAACTTATTGTATTAACCTTAGCAAAACAATTGGGGTTGTGTATTCCTAAAACCACCATAACAAATCAAAAAAAAGTTTTAAGAGAAGAATTAAAAAACAAATTGTTAATTACAAAGCCAATCAATGACCCCATGAGTTTGTATGGAGATACTTATTGGCTGCCTACCTATACAACATCAATAAATACAGAGAAAGTTGATTTACTCGACGATACTTTCGGGGTTAGTTTATTTCAAGAAAACATTAAAAAAATACTCGAAATACGTAGTTATTTTTTGGATGGAGAGTTTTATTCAATGGCTATTTTCTCTCAGTTAGACGAACAAACTAAAACAGATTTTAGATGTTATAATAATCAAAAACCCAATAGAACAATTCCGTTCAACCTACCTTCAGCCATTGAAATAAAATTAAAAACGTTGGCAGAAAAACTGAATTTAACGAGTTGTTCTTTCGATTTAATTTACACCCCCTCTAAACAATATGTTTTCTTAGAAGTAAATCCTATAGGGCAATTTGGTATGGTTTCTTATCCATGTAATTATTATTTAGAAGAAAAAATAGCGTACAAACTCAAAAACTATGATATCTCAAAAAGAAGCACAACAGTTATTAAACAAAACGAAAGAAGAGTATAAAAACAAATTACCGGCAGTAATTTATTTCTCAGAAATAAAACCTATTAGTAACAATTCTATGTCATTAATTCACAATAGAATATCAATAGACAAATATCACGATAGGTATGCTTTAAAAAGAAGTTTTTACAAGCCAATAACAATACAACACCCTACTAATGAATAACAGTAATAAATATGTAAGAATGTTTTCTAATTGCATTCCAGTTTTAGGGAGAGACAAATCTGTTATATACGACTTGCAAAGAAAGCAAATGTTTAATATTCCTAACGATTTATACAACTTCATTCAGTTATTCGAAGAACATACTATTTCAGAAATATTTGAATTATGTGGTAAAGATAATGAGCAAGTTGTAGAAGAGTACTTTCAATTTTTAACAAATAAAGAGCTTACATTTTTAATAGATAAAGATGAGCTAGAGTTATTTCCTAAATTGAGTATGAAATGGACATCTCCTGCTAAAATATCAAATGCAATTATTGAGATAAGTGAAACAACATATCCTTTTTTAGATAAAATATTAAAATGCCTTACAGCATTAGGCTGTGAATATTTGTATATTAAAATATGTATTCCTAAATCTTATAATGTTATTAAAGATATTGTGGGAAAATTAACCACTTCTTCTATTTTTTCTGTTGTTTTTGAAGCAAAATTCAATAAAGAAGAAAGAATAACCGATTATGAACAACTTATAGTTGAGAGTAAAAGGATAGAGACAATTTTTCTCTTAAGTGACGAACAGTTAAAAACAGCATCTTCTAAAATTCTTATAACATCACCTAAGCGATTTGTAAATAAAAAAGAATATTTTTTCAAGATAAACATATCCTTATTTACAGAATCTCAAAAATATAATACCTACTTTAATCAAAAGATTTTTATAAATAAAGAAGGGGGGGTATTGAATGCTCCAGAAACTGAAGAATTATTTGGTAACATCACAAGATTAAGGTTTAAGGAGCTGGAAGCGGTTGTAGACTCAGAACAGTTTCAAAGGTATTGGAGCATTAATAAAGATGTAATAGATGAATGTAGAGATTGTGAATTGCGTTATATGTGTGTGGATAATAGAGTACCCAAGCAATCTAAAGAAGGAAGCTATTTTTTTACTTCAAAATGTGAACTAAGAGTAATGAACTAAGCGGTAACCTCAATTAGCTTATTTCTATATACAGAGAGCAGTTTTGATTTGGATATAAAACCAACATATACCCCATTTTTAACTACAGGTAAGTTCCAAGCACCGCTTTCTTTAAATTTTTGCATCACCTTTTCAGTGCCATCATCATAAAAAATAATGGCGGGAGCTATTTTCATAATATCTTTAACAGAAGTTGTGTCGTATAGCTCTTGATTAAACATCATAGGGCGGATATCATCTAGCAAAACAATTCCTCTAAACTTATTGTCACTATCCACTACAGGAAAGATGTTTCGTTTCGATTTAGAAACAGCTTGTTTAAGCATCTCTCCCAAGGTCATATCAGGGTAAATTTTAATAAAGTTCTTTTCAATAATCTTACTAATCTTCATCATCATCATTACATTTTTATCTTTATTATGTGTAATAAGTTCACCGCGTTTAGCTAGCTCAATAGTGTAAATTGAATTAGAAACAAAGTATTTGGTAATGGCATAAGAAACTGCTGAAACGAGCATCAATGGAACAAATAAATCATAACCTCCAGTTATTTCAGCAATTAAGAAAATAGCCGTTAAAGGTGCGTGTAAAACACCAGCCATTAAGCCTGTCATGCCAATCAACGTGAAGTTAGTTTCCGAGACATCAAATCCGAATTGATTGATAATTTTAGCAGTAACATTTCCCAAAGCACTTCCCATAACAAGTGTTGGGATAAAAATTCCACCAACTCCACCTGCAGCAAAAGTAGTAGTCATGGCAATTACTTTGAAAACACCTATAATTAATAGAAAAATTATGACCATCCACACATTGTCAAAATCAATTGAATAATGAATACTTTTGAGAGCAGCACCAGCATTTTCAGATAATAAATTATTGATAATTCCGTATCCTTCACCAAATAAAGGAGGAATTAAAAAGAGCATTATACCAATAGCAATTCCACCAAATACTAATCGTTTAAAGGGAGTATATTTTTTGAAAAAATTAATGATTCTAAAATAGATTTTCGAAAAATATACAGAAGAAAATCCTGTAAAAATAGCCAAAGCTATGTAAAAGATAAGATCGTTAATTTCAAAAGCATCTTGCAGTTGCACACTAAACAACACATCTTTTCCCAAAAAGAAATAAGAAGTAATTACCGCAGAAACAGAGGCTAATAATAAAGGAACTAACGAAGCAAAAGCAAGATCCAAGCTAAAAATTTCCACTGCAAAAATGATAGCGGCAATAGGAGCTTTGAACATTGAAGACATTGCCCCAGCAGTAGCACAACCAATTAGCAACATACGAGTTCTCATATTCATATGAAAAAACTGAGCAACACCAGAGCCTAAGGCAGCACCAGTACTTACAGCAGGGCCTTGCAACCCTACAGAACCTCCAAAACCTACAGTTATAGGAGCGGTAATTAACGAAGCATAAATTTTATAACGCTCAATAATTCCATTTTTTTTAGAAATAGACTGTAAAGTGGTAGAAATACCGTGACCAATATCTTTTTTGATGAAATATTTCTTGATGTAAAACACTAAAAATAATCCGATAATAGGAAAAATAAAGTACAAAGAATGATGATAGTCTTTAATAAGCCCATCTTCTAAAATACGGTGAAAGTAAAAAGTAAGGTTCTTAAGAATTAAGGTGCCAATCCCTGCTAAAAAACCAACTAAAACACTTAAAACATATACAAACTGTCGTTCAGAGATATGTTTGTATCTCCAAATTAATATTTTTTTATAAGCTTCCTTAGATGTAGGCATTGTTTTTTAGATGCTTAGTTAATTTTTGAAAAGCTAGTTAAGAATACTTAAAGATACTATCCTCTTTTTGATTTACTAAATAAGAAGAAAAAAAATTATCAAACGATTAATCGGACACCACCTAGTTCTTCAACTTTATAAGGAAATTTATTACTTGGAGCGCCTATAAACATAAAATTAATAGGGATATTCCATTTTTCAGAAAGTTCCTTAATAAGTTCAGGACTAAACTTTCCCTGAACAACTTGAAAGTTTACTTTAATCTTTGGGTACTCTCTATCTAAAAAAGTAATCTCATTAGGTAAATTTTCAGGAATTGTATCCCCTTCGTCAAGCGCTAATACAATTTTTATTTTTTTAGTGTGTTCATTTTTAATAATATAGAGCATAACCTTGTTCAGAGTAGCAATATTATCTCCTTTGGTAAAAAAGACGAACTCTTGATCGTTTATTTTATTAATGGTTTTAGTAATTTTTCTATCCATGCTTGAAACTAAGCGTCTCAAAGGGTTAAAAAGAGCATAAATTATTTGTAGTACTAGTTTTAATAAAACAGTACGATTTAGCATAATTATGATAAAAATTATAGTAGGGATAAAATAATTTAAAAAGACAGACGTGTTGCTAGGTAAACCATCTTTTGGTTCCATTAAAATATTACCTATTAAAGCGCATAATACAGCAACTATAGCTAATAAAACAGAAGCCCAAGTTGCCTTTTCTGGTCTAGGTAATTGATTTCTCCTTATTTTTAATAAAATATTTCCTATAGCAAACAATGCCATTACCGATAAAAAAGAAATAGTATATACACCAGCTAATAAAGCAACATTTCCATTCGTTATAAGTAACACAGAAACTGCCAGAATAAAGAATAAAATAATAATTCGGTAAGAACTACCTCTTTTGTTCTTTTTTAAGAAGAACTGAGGCATAATTCGGTCTAATGTCATACGTTCCAACAAACCTGTAACACCTACAAAGCTGGTTAAAACAGCTCCGCTTAATACTAAAAAAGCATCTATAGCTATAACAGCAGCAACCCAATCACCACCCACAAATTCTCCCATTTGAACTAATAAAGTATTTTGGTAATCAGCACTCTGTAAAACAGGGATTGCGAAAAGAGATAATGCAAAAACAGCCATTAAAGGGTTAATAATACTTACAATTACCCACATGTTTTTTAGTGTTTTTGGAAAAACCCCTTTCTGTTGTTCTTCAACAAAGTTTGCAGAACTTTCAAAACCAGAAACTCCTAACATAGATGCTGCAAAACCAAAAAAGATAGCATACCAAATACTGTTTTCAGATTGATGATTCCAATTGTTAAAGAGAATGTCAATTCCGTTTTGAGATAAATAAAAAACAATAAAAAAGGCAAGAACGACTAATGATAGTAGGTGAAATAAAAAAATTCCGACAGCTACTTTAGCCGATTCTGTTATACCACCAATAGTTAATAAAGCAAAAAACAATAAAAGTCCAACAGTTGCTATAATAATAGGCATTGAGGGAATTAGATGGTGTAGGTAATGAATAGCTTCATTGGCAGAAATGACAGCAGTAGCCATATAAGAAAGTATGGTAAGTGTTGCGGCAAAAGAAGCCATTAACTTACTTGTGGTATTCAATAAAGCATTGTAAGCACCACCGTTTAACGGCATTGCACCAACTACTTCCCCATAAATTTTCCGAAATAAAAATAATACTACTGATACGATTAATAGCGTTATCCATGCATATTGACCAGCAAACGCAATAGCCAATGCTGATACATACAAAACAGAGGAGCTGATGTCGTTACCACAAATAGCGGTTGACTCTAATTCATTAAGCTTTTTAGAGATAGCTTGTTTCATAATATGTTATTGGTTTGTTTTCGTGAAGTTTAACCTTTTCAAGACGTACATTAAAGGTAATAAAAAACCCTGCAAATTTTGCAGGGTTTTTATTTTTTTAAGATTTTACAGCTAGTTTGATGCTTAGTTCTTGTAGTTGTTCATCGTCTATAGTAGCAGGTGCGTCTATCATTACATCGCGCCCTGAATTGTTTTTAGGAAAGGCAATAAAGTCTCTAATGGTTTCTTGACCTCCTAAAATAGCTACCAATCTATCCAATCCAAAAGCCAAACCTCCGTGGGGTGGTGCTCCGTATTCAAAAGCATCCATTAAGAATCCGAATTGAGCTTTCGCTTCTTCTTCAGTAAATCCTAAATGCTTAAACATGATAGCTTGTGTTTCTTTATTGTGAATTCTAATAGAACCTCCACCAATTTCGTTTCCGTTTAACACTAAATCGTAAGCGTTAGCTTTTACAGCTCCTGGATCAGTATCTAATAAGGCTAACTGACCTGGTTTTGGAGAAGTAAATGGGTGGTGCATTGCGTGGTAATGCCCTGTTTCTTCATCTAACTCTAATAATGGGAAATCGATAACCCATAACGGAGCAAACTCATCAGGTTTACGCAAACCTAAACGTTCTGCTAGTTCCATACGTAACGCACTTAATTGCGCGCGAACTTTGTTAGTATTTCCTGAAAGGATACAGATTAAATCTCCAGCCTTCGCTCCTGTAGCTTCAGCCCATTTAGCTAAATCTTCTTGGTCGTAGAACTTGTCTACCGATGATTTAAAGCTTCCATCTTCGTTACACTTTACATATACCATTCCTAAAGCTCCTACTTGCGGACGCTTTACCCAGTCGATTAATTTGTCAATCTCTTTACGAGTGTATGAAGCTCCCTCTGGAACAGCAATACCTACTACTAATTCAGCATCGTTGAATACTTTAAAGTCTTTGTGCTGTGCTACTTCGTTTAACTCGCCAAATTCCATTCCAAAACGGATGTCTGGCTTGTCGTTACCATATTTACGCATGGCTTCATCAAACGTAATTCGTGGGAATTTGTCTACTTCAACTCCGTTGATTTCTTTTAGTAAATGACGTGTCATTCCTTCAAAAATCTCTAACACATCTTCTTGCTCAACAAACGCCATTTCACAGTCTATCTGTGTAAACTCTGGTTGACGGTCGGCACGTAAATCTTCATCTCTAAAACACTTTACAATTTGGAAGTATTTATCCATACCACCTACCATTAACAACTGTTTAAAAGTTTGTGGCGATTGTGGTAAGGCATAAAACTGCCCTGCATTCATACGAGAAGGCACTAAGAAATCACGTGCTCCTTCTGGAGTAGATTTAATTAAATAGGGAGTTTCCACATCAATAAATCCTTTGTCAGATAAATATTTGCGAACTTCCATTGATACTTTATGACGGAAAACCAAGCTGTTTTTAACTGGGTTACGACGAATATCCAAATAACGATATTTCATACGTAAATCTTCACCCCCATCCGTTTCATCTTCAATAGTAAAAGGAGGTAATTTCGCTTCGTTTAAAATTTCTAGGGTTGATACTAAAACTTCTATAGCACCTGTTGGAATATTGGGGTTTTTAGATTGACGCTCAATTACGGTACCTGTTACTTGTACAACAAACTCACGCCCTAAGGTTTTTGCTTTATCTAGTAACTCTTTAGAAGTACGCTCTTCGTCGAAAATTAACTGTGTAATTCCGTAACGATCACGTAAATCTACCCAAATCATAAAACCTTTATCACGTGATTTTTGTACCCATCCAGAAAGGGTTACTTCAGTATTAATGTGCGATGCTCTTAACTCGCCACAAGTATGCGTTCTGTACATTTTTAAAAGTTTTTTTCTCGCGTAGCGAGATTTCCTACAAATTGTCATTCCGAAGGTATTTCGGAAACTTGAAATTTTTGCTGTGCAAATTTAACTATAAATGTTAGTTTGTAAAAAATTACTACGGGTTAGTTTTTACGAGTTTTAATCTTTTGTTTTGCAGCATAAAACCTTTTTAAAATGAGACTAGATAGATTTAAACAAATCATAGAAAGTACACCAGAAAAAGTTGAATTTTCTGATACTATGTTAGTGATTGAAAACGTATATAATTTTACACCCACTGCCTTTAAAAATGGAGATTTATACAATGAAGCTGAAAAAAATCAAGGTTCATGTAAAGTGTTTTCGTTTGCTATACAACAAGGGTTCAGTAAAGAAGAAACCTTGGCTTGTTTTGGACAGTATTATTTTGAAGATGTTTTAAAAAATCCTGAAAGAACAGATCATCAAAACATTAGAAATTTTATAAAAACTGGTTTTGAAGGCTTATTTTTTGAAGGAGTGGCGCTAACAAAACGTTAAGGATTTTTTTGAGAGTTAGTCTGTTTCTTCTATTCCAAAGTCAGCTTCAATATCAAAGGAACTCTTTATAAAGTAATTAGAGCTTTATTGTTTATTGATTTTTTCGTAAATTATAGGGTAATTTGATGGTTATGAGGATTTCGGCGATGTTTTTGGTGTTGTTTGTCACTGTTTTTTTATTGGTGCTAACTGCTTTGGTCTATACTAATATAGGCTTTAGCTGGATGTTTGTACTTACAGTTATCGGTCAACTACTAGTAGTGTTAATGGTTTACAAAGTATTAAAAGACCATTACACGACCGATAAAACCTTTGAAGACTTTTATGAAGATCATCCGATAGGGAAAGAGTAAAACTACATAAAGAAGTAGCAACAGCCTCTTAAAATTCATTCACTTTTAATTTCAATACAGTTTACAGTTTTTTGTAACAACTTAAAAAAGTTGTCGTTAGTAAGAAAGCAAAATAGACAAGCACAAGAAGACTTAAAAAGTGTACATTTAAAGCCACAAAACTCCGTTATGCAAAAAAAACGTTACCTATTACCTGTTGTCCTTTTATTATTTATAAGTTGTAAGAAAGAAAAAACAGTTCCCGTTTTAAATACCTCTAATTATTTCGATATTTTAAATGAAAAGTTTACTGGAGATTTAGCCTATGAAACAACTTCTTTTGTAGAAAAATATTGGCGTGTTGTTGGTAACACAGGCTTTAATAAAAGTGTGTACAAAATTGCTGAAGAATTAGAAAAATCAGGTTTTGTTAAGGAAGATAGTGCTGCGAGTAATGACGTTTTAACTTACAGAATAGAAAAAAGATCCTTAAAAAAACCTACTTGGGAATCTGTGAACGCTTCTGTAAAGATAGTTGGAGAAGAGATGCCTCTTTTACAACATAGCACCAATAGAAATTTGATTGCTTTAAACTCTTACAGTACCCCTAAAGAGGGAGTTAATGCAGAGGTTGTTTACGTTAAAGACTTAAAAAAAATAAAAGACTTAGATGTGAAAGGAAAAATTGTTTTTGCAGAAACAAGTCCTCATAGCATTTTTAATCAAGCTATTGTAAAAGGAGGTGCTTTAGGACTTATTACCTATAGCAACCCAAAATACTTACAACCTCAAAAAAATACTACGTCTATTCAATTTAGAACGATCCCATTAAATGAAGAAGTAAAATCGTGGGCAATTGCCATGTCTTATAAGGCTAAAGAAAAATTGAAAGAGGAATTATTAAAAGGAAAAGTATCTTTAAATGTAGCTATAGAAACTAATATTTATCCATCAGAAGAACTAACAATTATTGCCGATATAAAAGGGAATAAGTTCCCTAAAGAGCGGTTGGTTTTTAGTGCTCACATACAAGAATCTGGAGCAAACGATAATGCTACAGGAGTTGGAGTTGCTTTAGAAATGGCTACACTTACAGCTGAACTTATTAAAAACAACATATTTGTACCTAACAGAACCTTAACTTTTTTATGGGGTGATGAAATTATTTCAACAAACAGGTATGTGAAAGAAGATAGTATAAGAGCAAAAGATATTAAATGGGGAATTTCTTTAGACATGGTTGGGGAAGATACCCAAAAAACAGGGGGTACATTTTTAATTGAAAAAATGCCTGATCCTAGTGCAATTTGGACAAGAGGTAACGATAAGCATACTGAATGGGGAGGACGAAAAATGAAGTTGGAAGAAATGACTCCGCACTATTTGAATGATTTTTTAATTGATAAATTCAAAGAACAAGGAAAGAGAACAAATTGGGTGGTGAATACCAATCCGTTTGAAGGAGGAAGCGATCACGTGCCTTTTTTGAAAAGAAACATTCCAAGTGTTTTGTTTTGGCATTTTACCGATCAATTTTATCATACCGATAACGATCGAATCGATAAAGTATCTCAAAAAACGTTAAAAAACGTAGGGGTTGCCTCATTAGCTTCAGCATATACCTTATTAAATGCGGATGGTGTTACAGCAAAAACAATACTTCAAGATATTGAAAAAGTAGCGATATCAAGACTTCAAGAAGAAAAGAAGCAAAGCGAAATTGCATTAAAAAAGGGAGATTCGTTATCAACCCAATTATCCATTATTTCAGCTTGGAAAGACTGGTATATCAATTCAACCAAGACAACCTTAGATGTGGTTAAGGGTTCAACAAAACATCAAGAATATATAAAAGAGGTATCAGAGAAAATAGATTCTCTATCGTCTAAAATTAGTGAAGAGCTTACACGTATTAAAACGAATTAGTTTTTAGTTTTTGAAAATATTTTCTAGCTTCTCTCTTTACTTTTGGAGCTAAAATTAGCGTGGATAATACTGTAGGGATTGCCATTAAAGCATACGCACTGTCAATTAGATTGATAACAAAGTCTAATTTGATGATAGAAGCCACTACAATGGTAAAAATATAAATGTAGTTGTAATTCTTTCCTATTTTGGTATTGGTTAAAAAACTCAAGCAACTTAGTCCGTAAAAGGAGTAAGTAAACAGGGTTGAAAACGCAAAAATCAATACACAAATGGTTAAAATAACACTTCCTATGTTATAAGGAAGTACCGCATCAAATGCAGCTAAGGTCATCGAAATTCCGTTGCCTTCAAAACCTTTCCAAACACCCGAAGCTAAAATAGCCAAGGCAGTTAAAGAACAAACCAATAGTGTGTCAATAGCAGGGCCTAACATAGCAACCAATCCTTCACGGATAGGTTCTTTGGTTTTTGCGGTTCCGTGCATCATAGGGGCGGTACCTAAACCGGCTTCGTTAGAAAATGCAGCACGTTTAACACCAGTAATTATCAAAACCCCTAAAGCACCTCCTAAAACAGATTTTCCTGAAAAGGCATCTTCAAAAATTAAAGAAAAAATAGCAGGAACTTGTTCCATTCTTAAAAACAGAATAGTTAACACTGTAATAAGGTATATGACCACCATTACAGGAACTAATTTACCTGCAACACTACCAATTCGTTTAATTCCCCCAAAAATTACCATAGCTACAATAATGGCAATGGCAATACCTAGTAATAATTTTGCAGTAAAATGATTGGTTTCTTGTACATGAAAAACATCAATCAATGTCTGAGTTAATTGGTTTGCTTGAAAAGCAGGCAATGTACCTACCAATCCAGCAGCAGCAAAAAATACAGCTAAAGGTTTCCAGCGCTTTCCTAAACCTTCTGTAATTACATACATTGGACCACCTTTTACATTTCCTTCTTCATCTTTTCCACGATACATAACCGACAAGCTACAGGTAAAAAACTTGGTTGCCATGCCTACAAAAGCACTTACCCACATCCAAAAAATAGCACCTGGTCCACCTGTTGCAATGGCAATGGCAACACCACTGATATTTCCCATTCCTACCGTAGCAGCGATAGCAGAAGATAAAGCTTCGTAGTGTGATAAATCTCCAGGAGAATCAGCTTTGTCATACTTTCCTCTTAAAATGGCAATAGCATGACCGATGTATCTAAAAGGAACTAACCCTGAGTACATAAAGAGGTATAAACCGCCACCAATTAATAAAATTAGTAAGGGAATTCCCCATACCCAAGAAGAAAATTGAGCAACTAAGTCTTGAATGTTTGCAAACATAAAGTGATATTTTAAGCGAAAGTACTAAAAGTGAGTATAAACAAAAGAACGATAGCTGCGAATTAACAACTATCGTTCTTTTGTGAATTTTTACTTACAAACAATTCCTCTTTTTCCTAAGAACTCAATATCTCTTAAAAAACCTTCTTGAATAGTTTCTGCTTGAAAAATAAAGGTCTTATCATGTAATCTATTGTTTTCAAAAAAGGTCACCTGAAAACGGTTGTCTAAATCGAACAATTCAGGTTGCATCAATTCAAATTTTTGATAGCTGTTTGCAGGTAATTTATCTATTTTTCTTCGGAAAACAGAAGTAGTTTTAGTGTCTGAGAATCCTTGAGAAACAATAACGACCATTTCTAAATCGACATCTTTCTTGTTAAGAATGTATACATTCCAATCCTCTTTACCGTCGATTTCATTGGTTTCTAAAACTACAGCGATTTCTACATCGGTTACTTTAGGAATTTCAATATCTTTTTTCATTGAATGTTTCTTTAAAAGGAAAGACGAAAGTTGAGTGCTTTCGTCTTTTATATTGTTTGAATTTATTTAAAAATCAATTAAATAGGGGGAAGCTTACGAGATGTTTAAAGGATATACGTCTTAGCATTTAAATCAAATCTCAATACCCTTGGCTATCGCTCTGCTATTAAATTACAGATTTAAACTGCTCTAAGAAACGTTTGTCATTTTCGTAGAACATACGAATATCTGGAATTTGGTATAACAACATGGCAATACGCTCAATACCCATTCCAAAGGCATATCCGCTATATTTAGTTGGATCGATATTACAGTTCTTTAATACATTTGGGTCTACCATACCACATCCCATAATTTCTAACCAACCTGTACCTTTGGTAATTCTGTAGTCGGTTTCAGTTTCTAATCCCCAATAAATATCTACTTCAGCACTTGGCTCAGTAAATGGGAAATATGACGGACGTAAACGTATTTTAGATTTACCAAACATTTCTTTGGTAAAGTATAATAAGGTTTGTTTTAAGTCAGCAAAAGAAACATCAGTATCAATATACAATCCCTCTACTTGATGGAATATACAGTGTGCACGAGCAGAAATATCTTCATTTCTAAAGACACGCCCTGGAGAAATGGTACGAATTGGAGGTTCGTTGTTCTCCATATAACGTACCTGAACTGATGAGGTATGTGTTCTTAGTAAGGTATCAGGATTCTTTTCAATAAAGAAAGTATCCTGCATATCACGTGCTGGGTGATATTCTGGTAAGTTTAAAGCAGTAAAGTTATGCCAATCATCTTCAATTTCTGGTCCTTCAGAAACGGTAAAACCAATACGGTTAAACACTTCGATAATTTGATTTTTCACTAAAGAAATCGGGTGGCGTGAACCTAAGTTAATTGGTTCTGACGGACGCGTTAAATCACCATAAACACCCTTTTCTTCAACAGCATTTTCTATAGCCTCTTTTAAAGTGTTTACCTTTTCTTCAGCAGAATTTTTAAGTAAATTAATGGTTTGCCCAAATTCTTTCTTTTGGTCGTTAGGTACATTTTTAAACTCAGCAAACAACTCTTTTAAAATTCCTTTGCTTCCTAAATATTTAATTCTAAAGGTTTCAATTTCTTCTTTTGAAGTGGTGTTAAAAGCATTTACCTCTCCAATCAATTCTTTTACTTTGTCTAACATAATCTTTCCAAAAGTTAAGGTGCAAATTTACGTTTTTTTGTGTAAAAAAAAGGACTTTTAAGAGTGTTTGCAAAAACACCAATAAAATAAGGGAAATAAACAGTAAAATAGAAATTAACGAATCGTAAAATAATTATATTTGCATAGTAAAATTGTTAATATTATAAAATAACAGAACAACAACTAAGTTTATGGAATCTAAGATACAAGCATTTATGGATTACGTAAAAGAGCGTAATACATATGAACCAGAGTTTTTGCAAGCTGTACATGAAGTAGCAGAAACAGTAATTCCGTTTATAGAAAATAATCCAAAATATCAAGATAAGAAATTACTTGAGCGTATGGTGGAACCTGAACGTACTATTATGTTTAGAGTACCTTGGGTTGACGATAACGGAGAAACTCAAGTAAATAGAGGGTATAGAGTTGAGTTTAACTCAGCTATTGGTCCTTATAAAGGAGGATTACGTTTTCATCCTTCAGTAAACTTATCAATCTTAAAGTTTTTAGGATTTGAGCAAGTATTCAAAAACTCATTAACTACCTTACCAATGGGTGGAGGTAAAGGAGGATCTGATTTCAACCCTAAAGGAAAGTCTGATCGTGAAGTAATGGCTTTTTGTCAATCATTCATGACTGAATTAGCACGTCATATTGGTCCTGATACTGATGTTCCTGCTGGAGATATTGGTGTTGGAGGTCGTGAAATTGGTTACATGTTTGGTCAATACAAGCGTTTGCGTAACGAATTTACCGGAGTATTAACTGGTAAAGGAGCTTCTTGGGGAGGTTCATTAATTCGTCCTGAAGCGACAGGTTATGGAGATGTGTACTTTGCTGAAAACATGTTAAAAACTAAAGGAGATTCTTTCGAGGGTAAAACTGTAGTTGTTTCTGGTTCTGGTAATGTAGCGCAGTATGCTACTGAAAAAGCAACTCAATTAGGAGCTAAAGTGGTTACTTTATCTGATTCTTCAGGGTATATTTACGATGAAGAGGGTATTGATGCTGAAAAATTAGCTTTTGTACAAGAGTTAAAAAATGTAAAACGTGGAAGAATTCACGAATATGTAGAGAAATATCCATCAGCAAAATTCTTTAAAGGAGAAAGACCTTGGGGAACCAAGTGTGATGTAGCTTTACCATGTGCAACTCAAAATGAGTTAAATGGAGAAGAAGCGAAGGCATTAGTTGAAAACGGATGTATCTGTGTGGCAGAAGGAGCCAATATGCCATCAACTCCTGAGGCTATTGAAGTATTCCAAAATGCAAAAATCTTATTTGCACCTGGAAAAGCTTCAAACGCAGGAGGTGTAGCAACATCTGGTTTAGAGATGTCTCAAAACTCTTTACGTTTGTCTTGGACTCGTGAAGAAGTAGATACTAAGTTACATTCTATTATGAATAACATTCACGAAGCTTGTGTAAAGTATGGTACACAAGAAGGTGGGTATGTTGATTATGTAAAAGGAGCAAATATTGCTGGTTTTGTTAAGGTTGCAGATGCAATGCTTGACCAAGGAGTTGTATAATTTACCGAATAGTCATATCAAAGCCTCATAGAATTCTATGAGGCTTTTTTTATTAGGGGATGATCGTAGGTAATGACTAATTACTGCTTTTCTGTATAGTTAAAGGCATTTTATAAATATGGTTCTTTACCGTTAACTCTTTATTAATTAATTTATAATTCAGTCTGTTTTTTACATAGTTGCAAACTTGCTCAGTATCACAGTTCACATTTAAAATAACTATTTCACCGTTTTTGTTTATTAAAAACTCTACAGTAGTTTTTACTTCCTTATCAAGGATGAAATTTGGGTTTCCTAATAGTTCGATAATTTTTGTTCTAATTTGTTTCTTAGCAGGATTTTCGTTTATTGAAAATACTGAGGTACTCATCAGAGTAACAAACACGAATACGAATAACTTTTTCATTTTTTAGAAGTTTAGGGTTTTGTTTAAGTTTTTGTGTTAAAAAATAACAGTGTAAAAGTATTGTAAATGAGTTGTTTAGGTAGTTTTTATTCGTTAATAAAATATTGTTTTAAAGTAAAACATATAGAAGGGTGTAAGCGATTTTACATCTTATTAATATTGACTATTTTTTCATTATTACTTTTCTTCTTTAGGAAGTTATTAAACAATTCAATAATTTTTATGAAAATCAATAAGGTTGTTTTTAAAATTTAGTCCAAATCATTAATCATAAAGGTTAGCTTTATGTTAGATAACGTCCTTCATTTTCGTATTTTCGAAAAACAAATATTTTCTAAATGATAAGAAACAAGAGAAAAAATAGGTACACAATTGCTTTTTATAATGTGGAAAACTTATTTGACACAGTTGATAATCCCCATACTTATGATAATGATTTTACACCAAATGGTAAATTAAAATGGAACAGGGATAAATACAGTCATAAACTTAGAAAAATTACATCTGTAGTTAGTCAATTAGGAAAAAATCAATCAGCATATCCACCAATTATAGTTGGTTTGGTAGAAGTGGAAAATGCCAATGTTGTTAAGGATTTAGTACAGCATCAAAATTTATCAAAGTTTAATTATGATTATGTTCATTATGATTCTCCTGATGAAAGAGGTATAGACGTTGCCTTGATGTATAATAAAGACTTCTTTGAAATACTATGCTCTAAAACACACTCACTTTTGTTAACAAATGATGATGGAGAGGTAGATTATACACGCGATTTATTGGTGGTTAAAGGAAGGTTTAATGATGAAATAATATACGTTTTAATCAATCATTGGCCTTCACGTAGAGAAGGAGTAATGGAAACGGAAAAGAATAGAATAAAAGCAGCGCAATTAACACGAAGTGTTATGGATGCAATCAAGGAGGAAGAGAGAGGGGCTAAATTTATTGTCATGGGAGATTTTAATGATAATCCGATTAGTAAAAGTATAGCAGAGTACTTAATGTCCGACGACTTGTATAACCCTATGAAATCCTTATATGATATGGGAATTGGAACAACTACCCACTATAAAGAATGGCATTTGTTTGATCAAATTATATTTTCTAGGGATTTTTTTGATTTAGGAAAAAGTAAGCATAGTTTTTTACATGCTAAAGTTTATAATAAAGATTGGTTAAAAATATACAAAGGGAAGTATGAAGGAAGTCCATTTAGAACCTTTATAGGGCCTTTTTATAAAGGAGGTTTCTCTGATCATTTTCCTGTTTATATTACGCTTGAAAAAGAGGAATAAAAAAAATCCTGAGAAATTTCTCAGGATTTGTATTTTAAATAAAAGCAATTATTACTCAACGGTAACTGATTTTGCTAAATTTCTTGGTTGATCAACATTTTTGCCCAACATTACCGCTATGTGATATGATAGCAATTGAAGAGGAATGGTGGTTAATAAAGGAGAAAAAGCTTCTTCTGTATCTGGAACTTCAATTACATGGTCGGCTATTTCTTTCACTGTTTCGTCACCTTCAGTAACGATTGCGACTATTTTTCCACTTCTAGACTTAATTTCTTGAATATTACTTACTACTTTTTCGTAATGTCCTCTACTTGTCGCAATCACAAAAACAGGCATGTTTTCATCAATTAAGGCAATCGGTCCGTGTTTCATTTCAGCAGCAGGATAGCCTTCAGCATGGATATAAGAAATTTCTTTTAATTTCAATGCACCTTCTAAAGCTACAGGGAAATTAAATCCTCTACCTAAATATAAACAGTTTTTAGCGTCTTTATAAACAGCAGCTATTTCTTTCACCTGAGCATCTATTTTCAATAAATTCTCTACTTGAGCAGGAATTTGCTGCATCGTTTGTAAATAAGTATTTACCGCAGATGTAGCTAAAGTTCCTTTTGCCTGCGCTAATTTTAAAGCTATTAAAGAAAGTACTGTGATTTGCGTTGTAAATGCTTTGGTTGAAGCAACCCCAATTTCTGGACCAGCATGGGTGTAAGCACCAGCATGTGTTTCTCTTGCGATAGAAGAACCTACTACATTGCAAACTCCAAAAACAAAAGCTCCTTTAGATTTAGCTAACTTTATGGCAGCTAAAGTGTCGGCGGTTTCTCCAGATTGAGAAATAGCAATTACTACATCTTTTGCAGTTATGATAGGATTTCGATACCTAAACTCTGAAGCGTATTCAACTTCAACAGGAATACGAGCCATATCTTCGAAAAGATATTCTCCAACTAAACCTGCGTGCCATGAAGTACCACAAGCTACAATAATGATTCTGTCTGCATTTAAAAATTTAGACATGTTATCATCAACACCAGCCATTTTTATAATGCCTTCGTTAGCTAACATTCGACCTCTGTAGGTGTCTATAATAGCTTTAGGTTGTTCATATATCTCTTTCAACATAAAGTGATCGTAACCACCTTTTTCAATTTGTTCTAAGCTTAACTGTAGTTTTTGAATATTCGCATCAATCTCTTTGTCGTTTTCAATTTTACGAACCTTTATTCCTTTGTTTTTTTTGATAATTGCCAACTCACCATCTTCAAGGTAAATAGCATCTTTTGTATATTCAATAAAAGGAGAAGCATCTGAAGCGACAAAAAACTCTTCGTTGTTTTTTCCAACCCCAATGGCAATTGGACTCCCTAAACGAGCGACCACTAATTCATTTGGTTTGGTTTTGTCAAAGACAGTAATAGCATAAGCACCAATTACATTGGTTAATGCTAACTGAACAGCTTTACCCAATTTGCATCCTTCACTTTTTTTAACTTCTTCAATAAGATTTACCAATACTTCTGTATCGGTATCACTTTTAAAAACATAACCTCTTGAGGCTAATTCTTTTTTAATAGTGTCATAGTTCTCAATAATACCATTATGAACAATTACCAGGTTGCCAGATTGAGAAAAATGAGGATGAGAGTTTACGTCGTTAGGAACACCATGAGTTGCCCAACGAGTGTGACCAATACCTATTTGTCCTTTTTTTCTTTCCTCTTCTTTGTTTGTAATTACCTCTAAGTCAGAGACCTTTCCTTTGGTTTTTGATAAATGCATCGTTTCGCCATCATACATCATAATACCGGCACTATCATAACCTCTATACTCTAAGCGTTTTAATCCGTTAATTACAATCGGGTACGCCTCTCTATGTCCAATATATCCTGTGATTCCACACATAACAATTTCTTATTTTTCTTTTGAATATGATATTTTTAAAACCGCTCTTTTAGTTCCATTTGCAGCTTCGTTTCCGTTGAATAAAGTTACTGCCCTAGGATTCCAATTATAAGATTTAACTGATGTTGTTAAAATATTATTATTTACAGGTGAATCTGTAGGATTATAAACTTTTAAAACCAATGGATCAGTCGTTATGTTTTCTCCTCCAGATAACAGTTTTGATATATAATCGGTAATTCTAAAGGTATATTTTTCAGGAGCATCATCATCTGTTTTCTGTAAACCACCACCATAAGAGCTAGGGTCAACATATGCATCTGTTAACTGTGTAGATGAAATACCTCCTGTTTCGTTCTCCTTATTTTGATATAAAAATAATTGTTGAGGAGTCGTATTAGCATCACTGTTAATTGTTTGGTTTATGTAGAAAGTAAGTGATGCATCATTAATTAACCAATTGTTACTTTTTAATTCTTGAACTTTTGATTCGTCTAAGATTTTAACTTCAGCCATGCTACCAGCAGTTCCTTGAATAACGAAGTTATTAGCAGGAGCTGGGTTAGTAGCAGGAGTCATTTTATAATAACTATTCCTTATTCCAGATAAAGGGAAGCGAAATACCCCTTTTGTAGTTTTTTTAATTGTAGCACCGTCCATACTAGATTTAGTGTATAAGAAATCTATAGAGGGTGTTGGACTTACAGAAGCTAAATCGAGAGGAACCATAGATCCGTCACTTCCTGTAGCAAGTATCTTAATTCCTCTAAAATAATCATCAAAAGCTTCTTTAGATGCGAATTCTGGAGCTTCGAATTTATCCCAAAATAAATCTTTCATTTTGTCAAAATCTAACGGAATTGCCAAAAACGGAACTTTAAGGTTTTGTGAGTTTGAAGCTCTAATGGTATCTTTATATGTATCAGTACTTGTCAATGAAGTAGACCTATCAATTCTATCAAAAATAAACAGAGTATCAGTAGCCTTAGGTTTTAATTCGTATGCCCCTCCTCCGTCATTCAATACATTGTTGCCTAAGTAGTCATTATTAGAAAGAAAAGTGTTTCTTTTAGAAGGATCACTAGGGTTTAATATATTTAAGTAAGTTTCATTTTGTAAAACTTGAATAGAAGTTGCAATATTAGGATTGCCTAAAACAGAGTCTAATTTAAAACTAGTTACGCCGTCAGTTGTTCCTGTCGAGGTTGCTTGGTATGGGATTTTTAAGACCACCTTATCAAGGTTAAATGCAGTGGTATCAGTATCCTTATTATTAAGGTTTATAACATATCCAATTTGAGAAATTATTGAAGCCTCAATTTTTTCTGCATTAAGGTTGTTATATACACCTAACCAATACTCATTAATGTTAGCATTGATATTGTCAGCTTGTACGCTTTCTATATCTATTGGAGTTATTTCAACATCCAATAAGATTTCTCCAGTTTCGAATTTATCGTTGTTAACAACATTCGTTCCAATCTCACTAAAATCTTTTTCACAAGACGTAATAGTTGCTAAACATAGCAAGCTAATACCAAGTACACCAATTTTTCTAATCATTATTCGCTTAATTCTAAAACGTTCTCTTTATAAAATTCTAAATATGCTTCAGTTAAAGTTTCCTCCGATTGAAAGTCTAAGATCTTCACATCACTTTCATCCATGAAAGCCTCAATTTCTTCAGGTAAAACCTCGCTACCTTTTATGATAGCATCTGAATTTTCAATAGCGCTTTTTAAAATATTAATATGACTTGGTGTTTCAATTGTTGCTACTTTAGAATCGTCAACTTTATCAAAGCGAACTTTGTTAGCTAACTCTTTATTCAAGTCTTCAATATCACTATTGTAAAGCGAAGTTACAATCTTGCTTTCAGCAAACAATGGCTCTTCTTTATAAAATTCTCTTAAATACAAAGGAAGTAATGAAGCCATCCACCCATGAACATGAATAATGTCAGGAGCCCAATTCAGCTTTTTAACAGTTTCAACAACACCTTTGGCGAAGAAAATCATACGTTCATCATTATCATCAAATAACGCATCATCTTCGTCAGAATATACAGCTTTACGCTTAAAATATTCATCGTTATCAATAAAATACACTTGCATTCTTTCTTTAGGAATCGAAGCAACTTTAATTATCAAAGGCATGTCCATGTCGTTAATAATTAAGTTCATACCCGATAAACGAATAACCTCATGTAACTGATGCCTTCGCTCATTAATCACCCCAAATCGAGGCATGAATATACGGGTTTGAATTCCTTTAGAATGTGCATTTTTAGCAACGTTAAATGCGGTAGACGATAATTCTGTTTCTGGTAAATATGGTGTTACCTCTGATGAAACATATAAAATTCTCTTATCCTTCATTAAATCGGTCTCTTTTATTGAAGGTGCAAAAATACGAAATTTAATGCAAAAATCGTGTTAAATTGCTAATTTTGCATGCATTTCAATTAAATAACAATGAAAATTTTCACAAGAAAATCCGAAATAAAAGAGTTTTTATCCACCCAAAAAAAGGATAAAAAGTCCATCGGGTTTGTCCCAACTATGGGAGCTCTGCATCAAGGGCATTTATCGCTTATTAAAAGAGCCAAAAAAAAGAATGATATTGCAGTGGTTAGTGTCTTTGTAAACCCTACACAGTTTGATAATAAAGAAGATTTAGAGAAATACCCTAAAACGTACGAAAGTGATGTAGCGTTGTTGGAATCTGTAGATTGTGATGTGTTATTCTTTCCTTCAGTAGAAGAAATATACGCCGAAAATGTAACTTCTGAAAAGTTTGATTTCGATGGATTAGAACATCAAATGGAAGGAAAGTTTAGAGACGGTCATTTTGATGGAGTAGGAACGATTGTAAAAGCACTATTTGAAATAGTGGAACCAAATACCGCTTATTTTGGTAAAAAAGATTTTCAGCAACTGCAAATTATTAAAAAATTAGTAGAGAAATACAAACTTCCTGTAAAAATTAAAGGAAGACCCATTTTTAGAGAAGAAGATGGATTGGCAATGAGTTCTAGAAATACTCGTTTAAGTAAAGAACATAGAGAGACAGCGCCATTTATTTATAAGACATTGAAAAAGGCGAAAAAGAAATTTGGAGCAAATAGTCCAGAAGAATTAACCAAATGGGTAGAACAACAATTTAAAAAACATCCGTTATTTGAGTTAGAATATTTTACCATAGCAGATGAAAAAACATTACAAACGGTAACAGAGATTAAAGAAAATACAAAGTATCGTGCCTTTATCGCTGTTTTTGCTGGAGATATTCGCTTAATTGATAATATTCGTTTAAAGAATAATTAAAAACTTAGTGTTTAAGGTTTAGAAGGAGGTTTGTAATAATGTTAAAATCATCAAAAAACAACCTAGTATTCATTAAAAAACAATTATTTTTGCAGCATGTTAGTACAAGTAGTAAAATCTAAAATACACCGTGTTAAAGTAACTAATGCGGATTTAAACTATATAGGAAGTATCACCATTGATGAAGATTTAATGGATGCTGCTGGAATTATTGAAGGTGAGCGTGTACAGATTGTGAATAACAATAATGGAGAGCGTTTAGAAACTTATGCAATTCCAGGGCCAAGAAAGAGTGGAGAAATTACATTGAACGGAGCAGCAGCTCGTAGGGTTCAAAAAGGAGATGTACTTATCTTAATTGTATATGCTTTTATGGAGTTAGAAGAAGCCAAAAAGTTTAAACCACAATTAGTATTTCCTAACGAAGAAAACAACTTGCTAGAATAGTTTGAGTTTATCAGTCAAAAAAATTACAAAAATAGGATTACCTCTCATTTTGGGAGGTATTTTAGTTTGGTATATGTTTACCATAATACCACCAAAAGACTTACTAGAATACTTTAAAAATGCGAACTATTGGTGGATAGTTTTAGGATTGTTTTTTGGGGTTTTAAGCCATTTATCCCGCGCCTACCGTTGGAAGTTTTTATTAAATCCGATAGGTTATTACCCGAAATTTGTAAATAGCACACTTGCGGTTTTGGTAGGTTATTTAGTTAATTTGACAATTCCTAGGGCAGGAGAAGTATCACGTGCAGCGGTGATGACTAACTATGAAAATATTCCGTTTGAAAAAGGTTTTGGAACCATTGTGGCTGAACGAATGGCAGATTTAATTATGATGCTAAGCATTATAGTAATCACACTCTTTGTACAATTTGATTTTATTTTTGAATTACTAACAAAGAATTTCGACCCTATTAAAATAGGAATTCTTTTAGGGGCTTTAGTTATAGCATTTGTAGTTTTTACACGGCTTGTAAAAAAGGCGCAGTCTGGAATTGGGTTGAAAATTAAAAACTTCATTTTAAGTTTATCTGAAGGCGTTTCTAGTATATTTAAAATGGAAAACAAATGGGCATTTATTTTCCATACGGTGTTTATTTGGTTAATGTATATTGCTATGTTTTGGGCTACTATTCCTGCAATAGAAGGACTAAATGTTTCCTTTGGGGCTGTTTTGGTTGGTTTTATAGCTGGTGGTTTTAGTATAGCTGCTACTAATGGAGGTTTAGGTTTGTATCCTGTTGCAGTGGCTAGTGCGTTTGCTTTGTTTGAATTGCCTGAAAAGACTTCACTTGCTTTTGGAAGCGTAATGTGGGCTTCACAAACGTTAATGATTATTGTCTTTGGAGGGTTGGCGTTTTTGTTCTTACCCATCTACAATAAAAACAAATAGTTTTCTTTTCTTTGTAAGTAAATCTTACAAATCGAATGGCAAAAACCAAAACAACTTTTTTCTGTCAAAACTGTGGAGCTCAACATGCGCAGTGGGTGGGGCAATGTGGCTCTTGTAAACAATGGAATACTATTGTTGAAGAAGTCATTCAAAAAGAAGAAAAAAGAAATTGGAAATCGCCATCAAACGCACAAAAAAGAGTCGCAAAACCTTTACGAGTTGAAGATATTCAACTGAATCCAGAAGAGCGTTTTGGTACTAAAAACCAAGAATTAGATACGGTTTTAGGAGGTGGTTTGGTCAAAGGTGCTGTGGTGTTATTAGGTGGGGAACCAGGAATTGGTAAATCAACCTTGTTGTTACAAATCGCTTTACAAATTCCGCAAAAAGTGTTGTACGTGTCTGGAGAAGAAAGTCAATCGCAGATAAAAATGCGAGCAGAACGTATCGAAGGAAAAAATCCTAACTGTTTAATTCTTACAGAAACCAACACCCAACAAATTTTTAAAAATATTGAAGAAGTTCAGCCAGAGGTATTGGTAATAGATTCTATTCAAACCCTACATACAAACACAATTGAAGCGTCACCAGGAAGTATTTCTCAAATACGAGAGACTTCAGCAGAATTGATAAAGTTTGCGAAAGAAACTGCTACTCCAGTATTGTTAATTGGGCATATCAACAAAGAAGGACATATTGCGGGACCTAAGATTTTAGAGCATATGGTGGATGTAGTATTACAATTTGAAGGAGACCGAAATCATACCTACCGAATTTTACGTTCACAAAAAAACCGTTTTGGCTCTACTGCCGAGTTAGGGATTTACGAAATGTTATCAGATGGATTGCGAGAAGTATCCAATCCTTCAGAAATCTTAATCTCGAAAAAAGATGCCGATTTAAGCGGAACAGCTATTGCTTCAACTTTAGAAGGCATTCGTCCGTTGATGATCGAAATTCAAGCCTTGGTTTCTACAGCGGTTTACGGAACGCCACAACGAACTACTACAGGATATAACCTAAAACGTCTGCACATGATTTTAGCAGTGTTAGAAAAACGTGCGGGTTTCAAGTTAGGAGCAAAAGATGTGTTTTTAAATGTTACGGGTGGAATTCATGTAGACGACCCAGCAATAGATTTAGCAGTAGTAGCAGCGATTTTATCGTCAAATCAAGATTTAGCCATCAATCCCGATGTGTGTTTTGCAGCCGAAGTAGGTTTAGCAGGTGAAATTCGTCCTGTTTCTAAAATAGATCAGCGCATTACCGAAGCTGAAAAACTAGGCTATAAAACCTTTGTAACCTCAAAATACAACAAGATTACCAGTAAAAACCATTCTATAAAACTGATTTTAGTAAGTAAGATTGAAGAAGCTTTTGCTACCTTGTTTGCTTAAGGGAGGTGTATCCTTACAATGTGTTAAAATTGTTAGTCTTTGTGGTGTATAGTAATGAAATAGATTGTTACCTTTAGCGCGTTTTTGTAATTAATTACCAACACAAATGAGTAAGTTTATCCATACTTTTTTTGCAGTTTTTATTAGCTTATCTGCAATTGGAAATTCAGGAAAAGTAAATATTTTAGGACAAGTAAAGAATCATTCATCTGATCCGATTACTATTACATACCTTAATAATCAAAAATTAACATTTACTGAACTTGATGTTGATGGTAAGTTCAGTATTTCTGCTGAAATAGAAGGAGGTTATTATTTCCTTAAATATGGACGTAATACCATTTACATTTATCTTAACCCTAAAGATGAGTTGAGTATTTTTTTTGATGCTAAAAACTTTAAAGAAACTCTTGTTTTTAAAGGTAAAGGAGCAACACGAAATAAATACCTTGCTAAGAAAGCAGAAGTAGAAGAAGAACTAACCAAAGATTTTGAAGCTTTTTATAAAGTAGGTGAAACAGTATATCTCAAAAACTTAATGAAAATTAAAGATGCTCATTTAGCTTTATTGTCTCAATATGATGTTGAGAGATTTTTTGTAAAAGAGGAAAAAAAATCATTAGAGTATGAAAGACTTCTTAATATTCAAAATTATAAATCAAATTATAAGTTTTATTTAGGAGATGATATTATACTTTCAGAGAATTTTTATGAGCCAATAAAAAAAGTGAATCTCAATAATGATAAGGATTATAAAAAACAGTTATACTATCGTTATTTGGTGAATTCTGTTTGGAGTAAACGTGTAGATGCAGCCCCTAATGTAGATGAAATGTTAAATGTTTTACGCAGGGTTCCATCAAAAGAATTAGCTATTAGTTTAGTGAATGGGTTTTATTCTAAAATAACAATCAAGGAGGATCGTGCAAAAGATTATCTTGATCTTATTAAAAGGGTTACCAATCACCAACCTTTTATTGAAGCTGTTGAAAAAAAATATGAGAAAATAATTAATTCAAAAGCATTAAACGTAGGAGATGCTTCACCAGAGTTTAGTTTTGAGAATGTAGGAGGTAAAGTGTTTAGTTTAGAGAGTTTTAAAGGGAAGTATGTTTACATTGATGTTTGGGCAACTTGGTGTACACCATGTATTAAGCAGATTCCTTATCTGAAGGAATTAGAGAAGCGTTATCATGATAAGAATATTGTATTTGTGAGTATTTCTGTAGATAAGAAAGAGGATAAGGATACATGGAAAAATATGATAAACGATAAAGCACTAGTAGGGGTGCAATTATTTGCTGATAAATCATTTGAAAGTGATTTTATGAATGCCTACGCAGTAACTTCTATTCCTCGTTTTATTTTGATTGATCCTCAAGGTAAGATTGTAACAACTGAAGCACCGAGGCCTTCTTTTGATAAGACAAAAACTCTTTTGGATGAACTGTTGAATTAGAGGTATAACTTTTTAAAGTATTAAACTTATTCCTTTTTCTTTCCAAAAAGTCTGTTGAAAAACCCTTTAATTCCTTTTTCTCTGTAGGGAGTACAGTCTATTGACGAAGAAATTTCATCAGGAATATCAAAAGAGGTTAAGTATTTTTCCTTTAGTTCAGGGTTGTTTTCAATTTCTTTTAGAATGTTAGCAACAATTGGTAGGGCTAAAGAAGAACCAGAACCATTTCCGCTAGTAAAATGTATGTCATTTTTAGAAGTTCCTACCCAAGTTCCGAGAACAATATTTGGTGTATACGCCATAAACCAAGCGTTGGTATAGTTTTGAGCAGTACCTGTTTTACTGGCTAACGGACTTTTGATTTTATACCTGCTTCTTATACTGGCTCCTGTTCCTTGTTCTACCGCTTGTTGTAAAATGGTATTTAGTGTTTGCGTACTTTTTTCTGTAAATACTCTTTCTGCCTTTTGTTTTTCACTTTCATAAATGATATTTCCCTCTTTGTCGGTAATCTTGTTAATCATATATAGGTCATTCATTTCACCTTTATTAGCAAAGGCACCGTAGGCTCTTGTAGCTTCAAATAGTGATAAATCTAACGTTCCTAAAGCAATAGAAGGAGCATTGTTTGTGATTTCTGGAAATAGTAGCTTTTCACAAGCGTTGATTAACCATTCCTTTTCTAATTTAAAATATAGATTTACACTAGGGATGTTCATCGATTTAATTAAGGCATACCACATGGCAACTTTTTTATCAGGAGTAGTGCTATGATCGGCATTTTGTGGCTTCCAGTTATCGTATTCTGGATAGGTTTTTTCTTCGTTTTCAAAATAATCACAAGGAGAAATTCCGTTTTCCAACGCTGTAGCATACAAAAACGGTTTAAATGCCGAGGCTATTTGGCGGTGCGATAGCACCATATCAAAAGGAAGCGTGTTAAAATTATTACCACCCACCCAACTAATTACGGCTCCGTTTTTCGGGTTTGTAACCAAAACAGAAGCATTTAGCATTTTATCATAATACCAAAGGCTATCAATTTTATTACCAGTAATGGTCTTTGTACTATCCCAATCAAATAGTTGAATAGTTCTATTTTGCTTATCCTTTTCTGTGAATTGCTGCTTTTGTAGCCATCTACTTTTTAGTCTGTTTGAAGCTAACTCTTTGTCTAGTTGTTGTTGTTTGACGATGAGTTGCTCTTTAGCAGCTTTTTCCGCAACTTTTTGAATCTCATAATTCAGCGTCGTATGAATTTTTAAACCGTCGGTTTCTAAGTTATAATTGCTGTTAGAAGTTTCATTGCTCTTTTTTATGAGTTCAGCAGCTTTTTTCTTTACCTGATAGGTAAAATAACCGGCCGTTGTGTTGATATCAAGGTTATGATAGTTGAGTGTAATAGGTAGTTTTTGTAAACTATCAGTAACTTTATTGTTTAAATACGCTTCGCTATTCATTAACTGAAGAACCGTGTTTCGACGTTTTTTAGCATTTTCTGGATTCAATCTAGGATTGTAATAGGTGTTAGCCTTTAGCATCCCTACAAGTACTGCGGATTCTTCAATGTTTAATTCACTGACTGATTTGTTAAAAAATCGATTAGCAGCCGATTCTACTCCGAAACTATTTTCGCCAAACGGAACCGAATTCAAATACAATAACAATATTTCATCTTTACTGTATAACTTCTCCATACGACTAGCAATGATGAGTTCTTTAATTTTGTTAATAGGCATGCTCAAAAATCCATGATACTGCCTTCCGTAGAGGTTTTTAATTAGTTGTTGTGTAATTGTACTTCCACCACCTCCAGAGGCGTCTTGTAATAGAATACTTCTAAAGAAAACGCGCGCATAGCTTTGACCATCGTATCCGTTATGGGAATAGAATCGCTTATCCTCTGTAGCAATGAGTGCTTTTTTTAAGTGATTTGGAATTTGAGTTAGTTGAACATTAGTTCTATTCTCAGCAAATATTTTCCCGATAATTACCTCGTCTGATGAATAGATTAAAGAAGCTTCTTCGTTTATGACAGAGGTTAATTCTTTTTTGTTGGGTAATTTACCAAACACTTCAAAATACACTAAAGAGAATAACAATACTACTAAAAGAACTCCAAACAGTACAACTCCTGTTATATATTTTAATACAAGGGTTAGTTTCTTATTTTCTTTAAGTTGAAGTTGTATTTCTTTGAGTGTTTTCATTGTGTCATTAAACGATGATTAGTTGGTAAAATTGTAAAAATACGACCAATATTATAGGTGTAAAACTTATTTAATATCAAGTATAAACAAACTCCAAAAAAACGATATTTTTGTGATTTAAACGTAAAAACCAAAAATGTTATGAAAAAATTATCAGTTTTATTACTGTGTTTATCCTTTTGTTTTCAAATTAAGGCGCAGTCTGTATCAAATACCACCTTTACAACTTCTGATGCTGGATGGTTTCAGGTAGGAAAATGGACTTTGGGGCAAAGGGGTTCTGAACGTGTTGTAATTTCATTGAACGGAGGAGCGTATACACCTCAAGAAGTAGTTATTGATGTTTTTAAAGATTGGTCTACAAGCTTTTTGATGGATGTAAAAGGGGTTAGAAATGGATATGTTGAACAAATTAGAATTACAAAAGACGATACTTACTATTATTTAGAAGCTTATTTTGATAGAGCTATAAGCCAAAGTAGTTCTCTTCATTTGCATAATATTGAAGGAAAAGCTAGTGGCTTTGTATTAAACTCTGGAGCATTACCAGTGAGTACTGGAAGCGTGTTTTACGAAACAGGAGATATTCAATTTAAAACGATGTTCTCTAATACATTAGACTTAAGAAATAAACTTTTTGTAAATGGTGATGTTGGAATAGGCACAACAAACCCAGAGGCCAAGCTACAAATTAAAGATGCAGGAACTTCAGGTGTGACTACTTTACAATTAAATAATAGAATGAAATTTAGGGGAGATGGCGTGTTTACTTGGGGGAATACAGCGGATCATGGATTGTTAAGTTGGGAAGCAAGTAAAACGATTGTAGGTGCACAGTCAACTAAAGATCTTAGTTTGTTTGCCAATGGTACTGAAAAAATGATTATAAAAACTAATGGAAACGTTGGTGTAGGAACCACAACTACTGGATCTCATAAGTTAGCTGTAGAAGGTTCTATTGGAGCAAGAGAAATAAAAGTAGAAGGAAGTGGTTGGTCAGATTTTGTTTTTGAAAAAGAGTATGAGTTACCCACTTTAAAAGAGGTAGAGAGTCATATTAAAGAAAAAGGGCATTTAAAAGACATACCTAGTGCGAAAGAAGTAGAGAAAAATGGCTTTTATTTAGGAGCAATGGATGCTAAATTGTTACAGAAAATTGAAGAACTAACTTTGTATACAATTCAACAAGAAAAGAAAATAAATAATCAGAAAAATAAGTTGGACAATCAGAAAGAAAATTTAAAGGATTATAAAGAGCTATTAAATCAACAGGCAAATGAAATTGAGAAGTTAAAAGAGTTAGTAAGAAAAATATTAAAGGAAAGTAAACTATAATCATTCTTAAATGAAAACGAAAATTAAAATTACTGTTATTGCTATAACAGGGTTTGTGCTTACGATAAAAGCACAGACAGGAGAGGGAGACAATTATTTTAACGGGAATAATTTTTATAAGGGAATTAGCTGGCAAGCTATTAAGTCTAGATTCTATAGTTACGGAGGAAATGGTTCTGAAGCCAAATGGTTATTACATAATATTCCAGAACAAGGAGGACGTTTTGTTGTTGTGGCTGGTCCAGTGGGGCAGACAGGGAATAGTAATGTTGCTTTTTCCATAGAGGGTAATAAAAGTGCATTATTTACTGGTAATGTTGGAATTGGAATTACAAGCCCTGATAAACAATTAACAGTGAACAGCCAGATTAAAATTCTAAAGTCAGGGGATGCAAGAACATCTGGAGATAAAGCAGAATTAATTTTTGGAGAAAAAGATTCTGACTCCTATTCAGGAAATATTCGAATTGAAAATACAAATTCTAATCCTGGATATGTAAATCCAAAGATGGTTTTTTCTCTCCAAGATTATAATAGTAGTACTTTAGATAAAGTAATTGATAGGATGACAATTCTTCCAAATGGTAATGTAGGAATAGGAACTTCTAGTCCAGCAGCTAAATTACACATTCAAAATGGAGGACAAGCTTTGAGTTTCCTTAGAGGAAGTAACACTAGTGGTTACACTTTAGATATTGGAGTAAATGATGACGGAGTTAACTTTACAAATAGTTCGAGTGTTAGAGGGTTTAATTTTCATAATGTAAACGGAGATCTTTTAAAAATTTCACATAATGGAAACGCTGCATTAAATGGAAAGTTTGAATCAAAAGAAATTAAGGTAACTAATACCCCGACTGCTGATTTTGTTTTTGAAGAAAGTTATAACTTACCAACTTTAGAATCAGTAGAAAACCACATAAAAGAAAAAAGACACCTACCTGAAATAGCATCCGCTAAAGAAATGAAACAAAATGGTGTTAATGTTGGTAGTTTTCAAATTCAGTTACTTCAAAAAATAGAAGAGTTAACCTTGTATACGATTGCGCAAGAAAAGAAATTACAATCTCAAAACAAAGAGATTGAATTGTTAAAGGGGCAACAAGCAAGAATTGAAAAGCTTGATAAAGAGAATAAAGTTTTAAAGGCCTTATTAGAAAAGGTGAATCGATTGGAGAAGTTGATTGAAGAAAAATAAAAATTATCGTACTAATAAAAACCTGCTATTTTATCGTTGTTCTTAATGATAAGTACAGGTTATTTAAAATTAATGATCACATGAAAAACAAACTGTTAATTTATTTGTTGTTATTCCCTGTAGTGGTATTATCCCAGAGGTTTCCGAGTCCACCCAGTACTGCTCAAATCAATAATATTGTGTCACAGCAACATCAGATGATGATGCAACAACAACAAATGATGCGAATGTTGCAAAGAAACTATGAAACAGATCAACAAAAGTTAGCGAAAGCTAAAGGGAAGAAAGTAAAAATTGAGTATAAGATTCGTACTCTTAAAAACGAATTGTCAGCCACAAGAGAAGATCTCAGTTTATTGCAAGGTTCTGACATGAAGTTGAATAAGCAACAACAAAAGAGAAAGAAAAAACTGCTTAAAACTTTAGCAAAAATGAATGGTAAAATTGCTAAAAATACTGAGAGGCTGCGAAGTATTAATAGTGATATCGCCAAATTAGAAACACAAATAGAAGAAACTTCTCAGGAAATTGAAAAAGAAAATAAGAAAACAAAAAACTCAAAATAACACTGGAAAAAGTAAATGTATTTGAGAAACGTAAAGCTAAAAAGCCTTACAGGTTTCAAAACCTGTAAGGCTTTTTTAGTTGTTTAACAACATCCACCACCGTCGTAATGATAGGTAGATTCTGAGAAAAATATATCGTCTCTTCCCAACGCTTTTAAAGCTGCGGCTGTTTTATCGCAAATCGCTAAAGGTTGGTTTTTTAATAAGGTATGTCCTTCGCCATCATCAAAATAGTCTTCATTACCAAAGTAAATGGCAGCTTTTCCTGTAAAAATACAAGGTCCGTCAGCAGGCATCGGATCTTTAATAGCAGCTACTTCAATCGATTCGATATAAATCAATTCATCCGTAGGATAATTCTTAGGATCTAAAATTCTGTATGGTTTACGCGCTCTAATTTCAATGGTTCCAAAACCAGCGTCGGTTAACATCTTTACATATTCCGCAATCGGTAAACTTCCACTTAAACACAAGGCACGCAAACGTTCGTCGTTACGTAAGGTTTCGTTCATAGGTTGCTCACAGGTTGGATCACTCATTACCAAACGCCCGTGAGGTTTTAACACGCGATACATTTCAGCAATGGCTTTTTTCAGTTCTTCAGCTTTAAAAATGTTAAACAAACAGTTTTGAGCAGCCACATCAATCGAATTATCTTCTACCGGTAAGTGTAAAGCATCACCTTTGCGTAAATCGACAAACTCACTTTTAAACCAATCGTTTTGCGCTTCGGCTTCCAAAAAATTCTTTTGAGAAGCTTCCAACATTTCATCTACCACATCAATTCCTATCACACCGTTTTTCTGACGTGAGAAATACGCAAACTGCAACAATTCCATTCCGCCACCCACACCTACATATAATATTTTAGGATTGTTGGTTAAATCGCGTGCATGTACGGTAGAACCACATCCGTAGTTCATTTCTTGCATGATTTTTGGAATTTTTAATCCTGGTAACTCCCAAATAGGGTTTGTGGTACAGCATAAACCAACATCAGGGGTTAAGGCTGCTTCTTTATATACATTTTTGGTGGTTTCTAAGTAACTCATATTTTTAAGATAAAAGACCGCTATGCTATTAGGTAAAAGAATAAAAACTTGTATTGTTTGTCTTGATTCTTAAGTATAATAGTCTTGCTTCTATAAATTAGTAATCAATTCTTTAAATAGCGTAATCATTTTAGGCTCTGCTTTTCCGGCAACTTCAATGATTTCGCTAATATTTACAGGGTGTAAATTTTTAGGGTCGCACTCATCGGTTAATACAGAAACGGCTGCACACGGAATATTGAGTTGTTTTGCCACGATAACTTCAGGTACCGTGCTCATTCCCACCGCATCTACTTCTAAAATTTGTAACATTCTGTATTCAGCTCTGGTTTCCAATTGCGGACCTACAACACTTGCATATACACCTTCTTTCAGGTCTATGTCGCTCGCTTTGGCAATAGCTTTTAGTTGAGTGTTTAATTTTTTTGAATACGGTTCTAGCATATCGGCAAAAATATTTCCAAATTCATTAGCTCCTTTAAAGGCAAGGGGAGAGCCTCCTTGTAAATTCAAGTGATCTTCTAATAACATCAAATCTCCTTTTTTATAAGAAAGGTTGATAGCACCTGCAGCATTAGAAACTAACAAAGTTTGAATACCTAATGCGTGCATGGTTCTAATACCATAGGTTACTTCCCATAAATTATATCCTTCGTACATATGAAAACGCCCAGACATAATCACCACTTTTTTACCCGATAGGGTTCCGTAAATTAACTTTCCGGAGTGAAACTCTACAGTTGCTTGTGGAAAGTGTGGAATATCAGCATACGAAACTTCTTGTTCAATGCTAATTTCATCAACTAATTTTCCTAACCCTGTTCCTAAAACAATTCCTATTTCTGGGTGGGTAATTCCTTTGTGTTGAAGAAATTCTTGTGTTTCCTGTAGTTGTTGTTTTTTCATAATTTATATTGAAAAGACCCTTCGACTGCGCTCAGGGTGATATAATGCTTAGTTTAAAAATTGATTGAATATAGGAATGTTTTTGATATCGTCAAAAACATCTACATCATTTAAGGTTTCCAACAAATGTACGGTTTCGTTTTGTAAATCGTTTAAGGTATCTTTTCTAACGGTTGAGGTTCCCCAGTTTTTATGTTGAAAAACGGTAGCATGGAGTTTTTTCATGCCTAATAGGTAATAACCGCCATCTTCTGCTGGTCCTATAACGACATCGTTTGAGTTGAGTTTCTCAAAAGCTTCGTTAATATGTTTGGAAGTTATATCAGGTAAATCACTACCAATAATTACAATTTTTTCATATCCAGAAGAAAATGCTTGTTGAAAAGCATTGTACATTCGCATACCTAAATCACTTCCTTCTTGTTGATGCTTTTGATATGTGGTAGCATCCCAAATATCATTTTCACGAATTTTTACTGAATAATATACGGCTTTGTCACAAGATAAATTTTGGGTGACTTGTTTTGTGTGTGCTAATAAGAATTTATAAATATTTAAGGCAGCTTCGTCTCCAATTGTTTTAGCTAAACGTGTTTTTACTTTACCTAATTCAGGGTTTCTGGTAAAGATTAATAATAAGTTTTTACTCATAAATCTTTTCTCCTTTATGTAACCATTTACTCCATTCTTTATTGAAAGCATGGACTTTTTCTGTTGGGTTGTTTTGTAGATTAACGATTGTGTTTCCTTGGTTTTTCCACTCAAAGATCCCGCCATATAGGTTAAAGACGTTGATGTAACCTTCTTTATGTAATTTTTCAGCAACCTCTTCTGACCGAATACCTAACGAGCAATACACCATAATTTTAGTGTTTTTATTCTTCGGAAGTTTTGCTAAGGTATTTTCTAAGTTGAAAAAATCATAGCCAACACACATCGCGTTTTTAAGATGACTAACTTCAAACTCTTTGGGTTCTCTAGCGTCTAGTATAATTATGCCGTCACCTTGAGCGGAGTCGAAAGGCTTTTCTTTTTGTAGTTCACTAACAGAAATATACGGAACACTTTCAGTGTTATATTTTTTCAATAACTGTTGTAGGTTTTTTTGCGAAAAAGAATTTACGGATACTAAAAATATGAGAAAGATGAGGTTTTTCATGTTTAAAGATATTCAACGGTGTTTGATAAAATCTATAGAGAATTAAAGTGATTACATCTCGATACAATTTTTCTTCCAAAATATCAGAAAAATCACTCGATGTGACATTATTTTACTTTTACATTATTACATTGTTTCGTTAATTCATTGAACTAGGCTACGGTTCCTTGACAACTACTTCCTGCACCAGCAGTACAACCATAACAGTGTTGATTGATGATAATATTTCTGTTTTGCAACAATGCTTCGTTGTATTCAGAAATGTGTTGGGACTTACTAGCTACTTTCAAATTTAGCATTTGATTGAAATCGCAATCGTATAAATATCCGTCCCAACTTACTGATAATGTATTGGTACACATTACATTTTCTACTGCCATCGGATTGTAGGCGTCTACTAACGAATACATATAATCTTCGTAGTTTTCAGAAGCAATTAGATAATCTAAAAATCGACTGATAGGTAAATTGGTAATGGCAAATAAACTGTTGAATGAGATTCCGAAATCTTCATCTAAAGCTTTTTTAAAATCGTTTTCTAAGGCAACCTGATCTCCTGGTAAGAAAGCTCCTGACGGATTGTAGACTAAATCTAGTTGTAAACCAGTTCCTTCAATTCCATAACCTACAGCATTTAACATTTTTAAAGCTTCGATAGATTTATCGAAAACACCATCACCACGTTGTTTATCGGTTTTTCCACGCGTCCAGTGAGGCATAGAAGAAACTACATGTACATTGTGTTTTTTAAAGAACTCGGGTAAATCGTAATATTTTTTATTCGCTCTGATGATTGTTAAGTTAGAGCGCACAATAAAATCTTTAATTCCTGCTTTGGAAGCTTCTTCGACAAACCATCGAAAGTTCGGATTCATTTCAGGTGCGCCACCCGTTAAATCTAAGGTATGTGCTCCAGTCTTTCGAATCACTTCTAAACACTGTTTCATGGTTTCTAAGGTCATGATTTCTTTTCGGTCAGGACCCGCATCTACATGGCAATGTGCGCAAACTTGATTGCACATATATCCTAAATTAATTTGAAGAATTTCTAATTTTTTAGGACGCAATGGAAACTGATTGGTTTCTTTGAGTTTTTGGGCAAACGTAGGCAATTCACCATCAGCAAAAATTCCGTTTGATAAGATTTCAAGCTGACGTTGCGTGTTTGCCAAATCGTTATTTCTAGATTTTAAAGATTTTTTCATCATCCTTCCTATAAAGCTGAAATAAGTTCAGCTTTTCATCATTTTTAGTATTTAATATCCTTCGACTAGTTCCTAGTGTACTTTCAATCAAAATTGGTTCTCTGCTTACATTTCTAATTTATTGACTTTGTTCATCATTTGAACTCCGTGTACTAAGGTTGCTCCACTTTTAATAGCGGCTCCAACGTGGATTGCTTCCATCATTTCTTCTTTGGTAATGCCGCGCTGTAATCCGTCTTTGGTATAGGCATCAATACAATAAGGACATTGTTCAGTATGTGCAACAGCCAAGGCGATTAAGCTTTTTTCACGTGCGGTTAAAGCTCCATCCTCAAATACTTTTCCGTAATAATCAAAAAACTTGTTTCCAAGTTCTTCACTCCACTCTGTTATTTTGCCAAACTTACGTAAGTCGGCAGGATCGTAATATGTTTTTGACATGCTTCTTTGTTTCTATTAAAAAAGTAAAAATACCAAATTGTTTTCACTGCTGTTATACAAAAGTGTAATGAGATTACTTCCCATTTAATGACCAATCGTATTTTAAATAACCAATCTTAGCTTTTTGATTGATGTTTACATCTGAATATTGATTCAGAAAGTTGATTAAGTCTCCTTCTTTTGTAAAATCTCCTTTGAACCATTCGAATATTTTAGATAGTAGAACGTTATTTTCTGAAATTTTATTTCTAGAGGAGTCGTTAATAAACCTTTTCATTAAAAGAGTAGTTTTTGATTCATAATTTTTTTCTGTAAATGCATAATTTGGTAGTTTAGGGCAAGAAACTGAAGCGCAATTTACGGCCACATGAATTTTAGGGTCACTATATTTTTTACGTAAAATCTCGTGTTCAATTTGATTTAAGGTGTATGTTTTTCCTCCAACTTTAGCAAAAGGTATTTCCCAAGCATTTTTACCGTTCTTTTTAATATTCATAATGCTTTTAAGAGGGTAATTATCTAAAATCAATTTGATGGTATAAGCATTATATGCATTAGCCCAAAAGGCTTTGGCTTTTGAAGCTGACCAGGATTTTTGTGGTTTCGTGTTGGCTAACTCATTTAAATAGGCTTTAAGTTGTGTTTCGTCTTGTTTAAACCCTTTATAGTTAACGTTTCCTTTAGTATTTACATGTTTTTTTAGTAACGCATCAAAAGTGTTGGTTTGAGCGGTAGAGTTTAGAAAAAAAGCTAAACTTAACAGTAAAAAGATATTTCGCATGATTTTCGATTTTGAAGTTTAGACGTAGGTTTTGAGGGGACATTACAAAAGAAAAAGTTATTATTGAAAATGACCTATTTATTAAGGTAAACCATATAGGTGAGGTTATTTTATAGATAATTTTTAAAACTGTATGTTTTTCTTATAAGAATATAATACATTTGTCCTGCTATAGAAATTTTTAAAAAAAACTGCTATTAATTATTCTTAAAATTTTTATTAAATAGGACAGTATTAGTATTGTTTTTAAACTAAACTATTTTAAAATTACGATTTAATGT